>JADLDX010000193.1 GCA_020846515.1 Pirellulaceae bacterium | reverse complement strand
TTCAAAATGCGGACCAACAAACTCCGGGTGATTCCCGTCGGTCGGCTATTACTTTACGTGTAAACCAATTGGGCCGGATTCGCCTGCGATGCACTTGCCCAAGAAGATGAGACCATGCGCTGGCAAGCTTAATCGAAAATTCATAGGGACGTACAAAGGGCAAACATGCACAGTCCGATATCCAATAGTCAACTAATGTTGTTCAGCTTAATAAACTTAGCGGCATTCCAGCTGTCGCCGTTGTTAGCATGGCAGGCGGCGGATGTGCCCGCGCGCGATTCGGCGTCGCCCATCATGCTTGCCGGCCCATGGCTACCGGAGAACTCGCACCAGTTGGACTTCTCTGAGTTGCCGAAGGTGCCGCATGCGCATGTGGTTATCAGTGACGTGAGAGCTCAGGCGAGCGATCCGAACAGGCTGAACAAACAGGCTGGTGGCATGAACCAGCACAACTATCTGGCGCATCACGCTGGCCAGTTCTGGGCCATATGGAGTGACGGTCCTGGTGTTGAAGACCGCGTGGGTCAGCGCGTCAAGTTTGCCACTAGTACCGATGGATTAAAATGGAGCGAACCTAAGTATCTGACACCTATACCTCCCAACTCCGGGCCCGATTCGCCGCACTACGGCACGCGTACTGACAAAGGCATGCGTTGGATCTCGCGCGGCTTATGGAAACGCGATGGTGAATTGATCGCGCTGGCTTCGCTTGATGAAGCGGCCGGATTTTTCGGTCCCAGCCTCGAACTCCGCGCCTTTCGCTACGACCAGACCCGAGATACGTGGGAGGATGCTGGCCTGGTTTACGACAACACCATCAATAATTTTCCGCCGCTTAAATTGCCCACCGGCCAGTGGATGATGTCCCGGCGCATGCATGACTACAGAACCACTGGCGTACACTTTCTGATTGGCGGCACTAAAGGGCTGGATGAGTGGCAGTCTTTCCCGGTGCTGGGCAGCGCGTCGGAACTGAAAGCCGAGGAGCCCGATTGGTGGGTTCTACCGGATAACACTCTGGCCGCGGTTTTCCGTGACAATCGTCGCAGTGGTTACCTGTATCGTTCTGTCTCTGTTGATAATGGTCGCACCTGGAGTCGGCCCGTACAGACAAACTTCCCGGACGCCACTTCTAAAGTCTGTGGCTTGCGTTTAAGCGATGGTCGCTATGTCCTGGTATCCAATCCCAATCCAAAGAAACGCGATCCACTGACACTATCCATCAGCCAGGATGGCTTGGTCTTCACCAAGATGCTCTACCTGGTTGGCGGTCGCCATATCGACTATCCGCACGTGATCGAGCAGCAAGGCAGCCTGTTTATCGCTTTCTCCGGTGGCAAACAAAGTGTCGAGCTGCTGAAAGTGAAACTGAGCGACATCGATGCAGTCAAGATGCCGGATGCACCGCTGCTAACTCGCGCCAATCCGTAATGCTGCCTCAACTCCTTGCAGAGCCATAATTCGTCGCGCAGTCTCAACTTTTCGTGTAGTCTCAATCTTTCGCCGAGCCAAAGTCGGCGGACTTTGGATGCATAGTCATTGAGCCATCCAATCTCCGGGGGAGATCGGTTACACTGGTGGCATTGTTGTCGCCGTGGATCACCCAGTGGGAGTCAGACTTGAATTACTTGCAAGCTCTCGCAGCCTATGTGCTGTGGGGCGTGTTTCCTCTCTATTGGAAGTTGCTCAGCGGCGTTAACTCATTCGAGGTTATCTGCCACCGTATTATCTGGTCGTTGGTGACATTGATACTGTGCGTATCCCTCGTGGGGCAATGGCCAGAGATTCGGCGCGCATTGCGTGATCCGAGGCGTTTGGGATTGACCGTCTTTGCGGCTTGCTTGATCAGTCTCAATTGGCTGGTCTTCATTTGGGCTGTGCAGCACGGAGCGGTCGTACAAGCCAGCCTTGGATACTTCATTAATCCGTTGCTGAACGTTCTGCTCGGAGTGATGATCTTCGGTGAGCGATTAAGTCGCAATCAATGGTGGGCTGTTAGCTTGGCGGCGGTGGGCTTGATGATCGTGACGATCAGCACTGGCAGCGTTTCGTGGATTGCATTGTCGTTGGCGTCCAGCTTTGCGGCTTATGCTGCGGTCAAGAAGAAGACGAGCCTGCCGGCCATAGCGGGCTTGGGGTTGGAGACGGCTGTGTTATTGCCGCTAGCTGTGGCCTATTTGATCTGGGTTGCGAATTCGACGGCCGAAGTCAAGACGACGAACACGCTGTTTTTGTTGTCACTGGGCGGTCCAATAACGACGTTGCCATTGGTTCTCTTTGCCGCAGCGGCGAAATCGGTACCCCTGGCGGTCATGGGCATGTTGCAATACATCGCGCCGTCGCTGCAGTTCTTAGTAGGCTTCTGGCTCTATCAAGAACCGATCGGCATCGGACAGTTCGTCGGCTTCGCATGCGTCTGGTGCGCGCTGGCCATCTTGACTTATGAAATGCTCAGCAGAAAACCTGTACCGGCCGACGCGTAAGCACGCGCGCGAAATCATTCGGTCATCTTTCAGCAAAAGCGTGTTAGGACAGCGGCCCCGCCCCCATTTCCAGGGCTTGAGCCTGCCTGACAGGTGGTCGCGGCGCATTCTTTGCACTTGCTTTTTATGCATCCGACTTGCCCGCTGTTTTATTCTTGAAAGTGCCAGCCGCATGGAAACACCATCTACCTCGCACACCGATTCTAACTCGACATGGACCACAATTGAGCTCATTGGTCTAGTTGCCACACTCATCGCGGCTGGTTTCATTCTATGGCTGGCGGCAGAAGTCGTGTTGCTGATTTTTATGGGCATTCTCATTGCGATTCTGCTGAGTTTTCTGAGCAGTTGTCTGCGAGACTATACGCCGCTTAGCTACGGCTGGTCACTGGCTACAGTGCTGCTATTGTTGCTGGTCTTGGTAGTTGCTTCTCTGGGGCTGGCGGGAGCACGCATTGCGGCTGAAACCGACAATTTGACAAGTAACTTGCAGGAGTCTTGGTATTTCCTTGCCTCGGATTAACGGTTGAGGTGGAAGCAGTGGCTGTTGATCAGGCATTGTCTTGCGAACTCGAGAGATTTCGACAGGGACACCTCGTGGAAAGACAACTTCACGAGCTTCGTCCGGCATTGAAATCCCTCTATCTTGATAGGCTCGCTTAATGAGACGAATCGCAGAGGACCTGGCTTTGAGCCAACTGTGTTCCGCGCCATTGAGCCAGAAGTAGACTTTCAAATTCACGGTCGAGGTGCCCAAGCTATCCACAAGTACCCATGGCTCTGGATTCTTCAGCACAGCCGGATGGCCGCGCAGAATCTCCAGTGCTAACTCTTGCGCTTCGGAGATAACATCCGCGTAACCGATCCCAATCGTAAACGTTTCTCGGCGATTGGGATTGCTCGTAAAGTTCTGTATAGAGCTCTTATAAACGGTGGTATTCGGGACTTGCACGTGATTACCATCCAGCGTCATCAAGATGGTGGTGCGAGTAGTTAGACGTTGTACATAACCGAGGACGCCATTGATTTCGATGAGGTCCCCAGTTTGAAAGGGCTGCTGTATGCTCAGAAAGATGCTGGCTAGGAAGTTCTCAGTGATGTCACGAAAGGCAATACCGATAACCAGCCCAATCAGCCCAGTGCCTCCCAAGACGGTGACTGCCAGACGCGTTAGTCCCGAGATCCGCAGCACGAGATACAAGCCGATCAGAAAGACCAGAAAGCCAAGCACTCGCGACAATACTTCGCTCAGCAATGGCGCGGTAAGCCTTCGGGCGGCAACTTTGCGACCGACGCTGGTGGCTAACTTGCCAACCCACCAAGCGATGGCTAGAACCAGCAAGCTCAACACGATGTTCGGTAGAGCCAGTACCAGACTGCGCGACAAATCCTCTATCTCTTGCTGTGCCGGGCCCAGATCCCAGAGTGAACGACGCTGGATCTCAATCTTGTTCACGACGGCTGCGACGTCCTGCGTTCGACGCGCCAAATCACCGGCCCAAGTCATGTGTTGTTCACTCGTTGTACTTCCTCGCAAGAATACGACGCCCTCGCGAACCTCAACATCAGGCAAGTCGAACCATTCGGTGGCAATGAGAATGCTTTCAAGTCGCGATTCGATTTCAGAGTCGCGCGCCACCGGCTGCACTTCCACCTTCGTTGTCGGCTGCAGTTCTGCCTTGTCTCCGCTGGCGTTACCTGCCCGAGTTGGGATCGGTTCGGAAGGTTCTTGCGTCCACCCACAATTGGGTGAAAGAGCGAATCCTATCAGGCATAGCATGTATATCAGGCCTGCAGGATAGTGTGCACTGACTCGGGATGCCATAGCGAGCTTCATTGAGTTCGACCTTTGTTTATCGCTCGCTGCACGCTCTGATAACTACTTTCCAATGCCAATCGATCGGCTCCCTGCAGCGATTCCTGCCATGCGTTCTGCCAGATCAATTGCGCATGGCCGCTGAGACACTGTATATCAATGGCTCTGTGTGCCTGGCTGGCGATAGCGGAGATTGCATCCAATAGGCGAATACTGATGACTGGGTGCGATTGGCCAGCTTGGCGAATTTGATTGAATGCGATGTCGGCTACACCGCGGAACGTAACCGAATCGGCGATGATTCGCAGGTTACCTTCTGAGTCGAAGCGTCGTGTAGAAGGTAGCACGCGCCCGGCTAGTTGGCTGAGCCCGTCGGCTAACCAGTCAATGCAACTGATCGCCGTGAATGGGTCATTGATGCCTGGCGATAATGCTCGAAGAGCTACTTCGACCAATTGGCTCACGACAAACTCAACGTCCTGCGTGGAAGTCCGTTCTCGGCCAATGATAAACATTTCACTTAGGCTGTTAGCAATTGCATCGCTCGAACGGGTGCACGGCGTAATGGTTGCAATAGCGGTCCCGGCAGTAAAAAAACAACCAGGTCGGCAAAAGAGCTTAATGACGAGATCATGTTCACGAGCCAACTCGAACAGGCTGTCGTTATCGATGGCTTGCAGATAACCACTCTCCTTTGCGTATGCCCGTTGCCCGTTTGGTTCAGACGAATCGTCTGTGGCTTGCACATTCGCTACATCGCCACCTTGGGCCGGGTCATTCGCTTCAATCGCAGACTCGCTATGTCCCAGTTCATCGGGAAAGAGGCGATCGATAGCCGATCGCAGGTCATGGCTTACCGTGCTCACGATATAAGACGCTTGGATCGAGACGGCCACGTGATGGATAAAGTAGATCAATACGCCAAGGCTGGCCACACCCAGTAGCACACCGGCAGTAACCGATATGTGCGGTACGAACTCATGCTCGTCTATGCCGCGAATAGTCCGCAGAACCAAGAGACAATACAGAAACGTCGCGATGAAGGTGCCAAGCACAATTTGGTTGGCAGTGTCGCGCATAAAATTGCGCAGCAAGCGTGGACCGAACTGCGACGATGCCAGCGACAGCGTGACCATCGTAATCGAAAAGACGACGCCCGCCACCGTGATCATTGAACTGGCAATGACCGATAGAACTGCGCGAGCACCATCGGGGCCACCGCCATAAATCCAGCCGGTGCGATGCCAGGTTCCCGGCAAGCTTTCATCTAAAAAGACAGTGCCGAACGCGAGTATGGCTGATGAGGCTGCCATGAGAGTTGGCATAAACCAAAAGCTCGAGCGAAAACTCTCCCAATACTTCCTAAGTCGCGTTGTCATACGAGCCTTACAGAGAACCGTGGCGATACGCCGGCTTATGTCTCAGTCTAGCGTGCCCTACCGATATTACTACCATGTGTGTCTGTTAAGCCTGTGTATCCTCTAAGCCTCTGAGCTCTGGATTTTGTTCTTGGGGCGAAGCCCTTGGCTGATAGGGACCTTTTTGGCGAAAACTACCCATGGGTCTTTGCCTCATGGGTGGTCGAGCAAACTTGAAGTTCGCGTCTGAGTTGGTTAGCCTATGGGCTCTTCTGAAGAAATATTCATCCACCGTGAGGCAAGATGTGCGACTCAATCAAATACTGATCGCTCTCAAAAACGAAACAACGCGCGGCAAACAATCACGAGTGCGATTAGGGCTAGTCGAACGATTAGAAGATCGACGTCTCATGGCCGTGCTTGAGAACTTCGATGGTGTCACGGTGCCAGCCTTACCCTCTGGTTGGGTGCAAACGGCCACGCAGACCAACTCTTGGGGAACAGTGGCCGGTTCCAGTGATACAACTCCCAATCATGCGTTCGTCGCCAATGCGTCGATCGTGAGCGAGAGTATCCTTACCAGTCCCAGCTTTCTTTTATCTACTTCGACACCCATTCTGCAATTTCGAAATAACTTTGCGGTCGAACAAAATTTTGATGGAGGGGTTCTCGAGATAGCGGTTAATGGTGGAGCTTTCGCAGACATCCTCGCTTCGGGCGGTAGTTTTATCACCGGAGGTTATGTCGGGACTTTGCAAATCGGAGCCGGCAATCCAATCGAGGGCCGCTCAGCCTGGACCGGCAATTCAAACGGCTACATAACTACCTCCGCCAATCTACCTGCATCGGCTTTCAATCAGAATATTCAACTGAGATGGAGATTTGCCACTGATCAGAGTGTCAGCGAAACAGGTTGGCGCATCGATACGATTTCTTTAGAGGCCATACCTACCGATGACTTCGGTGATGCGCCGGCACCCTATCCCGTCACGTTAGCCGAAAATGGTGCGCGACATACACCAAGTGCTCTGCGGTTGGGCGCCACCGTAGACATCGAGAGCGATGGTACCCATAGTGCCAACGCCGATTTTGATGGAAGCGACGAAGATGGTGTGCAGATTAACGGAAGCTTTTTAGCTGGCGTGCAAAAGACGATCACCGTTACCTCTTCCGCACCAGGTGGTTTGCTCAATGCATGGATCGACTGGAACGCAGACGGAGACTGGGCGGATGCCAATGAGCAAGTCTTTGCCAACCAAACCCTGGTTTCTGGTGCTAATAACCTGAATATCAATGTTCCGACGGGCCTGAATGCCGCAGGTAGCTTTGCGAGATTCCGCCTCAGTTCGACGTCCGGTTTGAGTTTTGTTGGTCCGGCGACGGATGGTGAAGTCGAAGACTACAGCGTCACCATCGCCGTGCCAGGTGTTGGTTCCTGGACTCCGCTCGGCCCATTTGGAGCGACGAACGGCCAAGTCGAAGGCATAGCCAATCGTCCAGTGACCGGGGCCATCCATACCATTTTGGCACATCCAACCAATGCGGATGTTCTCTACGTCGGTTCGGTTAACGGCGGCGTCTGGAAAACCACCAATGCCACTAGTGCTCAACCCAATTGGACACCGCTGACCGATGCCATGCCTTCGCAATCCATTGGTGCCATGGCTTTCGATCTCGCCGATGCAACTTCTAATACGATCTATGCAGGCACCGGTCGGTATAGCAGCTTTGCCCAAATTGGAAATGCGCGAGTCGGTTTGATGCGTACCACTAACGGTGGCCAAACCTGGCAAGTCGTGGATGGCGGTGGTGTCCTGCGTGGCAAAAACATCTCCGGGGTTTATGCCAACGGAAACGTAGTTGTTGTTTCAGTCAACGTCGCCGATTCGTTCTCGTTTCCAAACATAGGTATTTTCAGAAGCACCAACGGTGGCGCTACATTCACTCAAGTGTCCGTGGGAAATGGTGCAGCTACCGGATTGCCGGGCGGTGTCAGCTATGACTTAGTCTACGACCCCATCACCCCGACCACCTTGTACACCTCCACTGTTTTTTCGGATATCCCTGGTGGAGTCAATGGCGTCTATAGGTCGACCAATAGCGGAGCTAACTGGACGCGAGTTAGCTCCGCGGCCATGAACACGCTCATCACCAACAGCACCAGCAATCTGGAACTGGCCGCCGGTCGAAACAACGAAGTTTATGCCGCCATCATTAACGGCGGCGTGATGGCGGGTCTATTCCGCTCTGCAGACAACGGAGCCAATTGGGTGCAGATGGACAGCCCCAAGACCAACGAGAATGGTATTGATGTTGGTCTAAATCCGAGCGGTGGCAAAGGACCTCAGTCGGGCGCTCCCGAGGAGATCGCAGGTGGTCAAGGAAACATTCACTTTTCGATAGTCGCCGATCCGACTGATGCCAACATTGTGTATGTCGGTGGCGATCGCCAACCAAGAACCAACGGCGATACCGGAACATTCCCCAACTCCATTGGAGCCCTAGATTTCACGGGCCGCTTGTTCCGAGGTGATGCCAGTCGACCCGCCGGCAGTCAGTTCGTGCACTTGACACATCGAAACGATGTGGCTGCATTACCAGGTGGGGGCACTGCTGGCAATAGTTCTCCGCATGCCGATTCACGCGAGATGACCTTTGATGCCGTTGGCAATCTTCTGGAAGTCGATGATGGTGGCGTGTATCGCCGAACTTCACCGCGCACCAATACAGGCGACTGGTTTTCTGTCATCGGAAATCTGCAAGGCACAGAGGTACATGATGTCGCCTGGGATTCCCTAAGTAATGTGGCCATGTCCGGTAATCAAGATACCGGTTCGACTTATCAACCCTCCGCCGGTGCGACGACTTGGGTTTCAGTCTCGACAGCCGATGGCGGAGACATTGCTATCGACAACATCGAGCGCGCGGCGAACAATCAGTCCGTTCGCTATTCGAGTTGTCAAAACTTAGGAGCCTTTCGTCGAACAACTTGGAGCTCTACGGGGGCCCTCCTAACAACGACATTTCCGTCTCTGACTCCACTGGGCGGTGCTCCGTCTATATCAGGAGCCTTCCGAACACCAGTGGAAACCAACACGGTCGCTGGTGGTCGATTGCTTATTTTGGGCAACAATGGACTTTACGAGTCGCTTACCTCCGGCAGCTCGGTCAGTCGCATCGGTACAGTTGGCCTCAACAATATCACGGCCAATGCATTGGCATATGGTGGTATGCAAAACAATGTGGTCAACCCCGACGTGGTGTGGGCGGGAATTGGAAGTGACGTTTACGTGCGGACCTCAGGCACCGGCAACGTGAGCTTAGTCCCGACTGATCCGACAACTGCCACCATTCGCGATCTGGCAGTCAATAGTCGCGATTGGGCCAATGCCTTTGTCATTGATGACAACCAAGTTTTCCAAACAACAAATGCGGGTTCCAGTTGGACCGATATCACGGGTGCTGGTTTCCTGCCTGGCACAGACTTTCGGTCCATCGCCTTCGTGGCTGGGCCGCTCAGCAGCG
>JADLDX010000192.1 GCA_020846515.1 Pirellulaceae bacterium | reverse complement strand
TGCCTCGGCGTGGCATGTCGGTGTATCCTGACGATGTCCATGAACCCTCAGTTCAAATTCAAATCATCGGAATCAGCCAACCATGAACCACTGTATTGCCCGAGTTGTCGTCATCAGCTTGCTGGGTTGGTGGCCCTCACTCATCGCTTGCCCGTTGGCTTGGGCTGCGGAACCGAGTCGTATCCTGATTGTGGTTGGTCCCACCAACCATCCGCCTGGTACTCACGAAGTTGCGGCCGGCGGTCGGTTGATGAAGCATTGCCTCGAAAACATGAGCAACTTGCCCAACGTCAAGGCCGAAGTGGTTTATGAGTGGCCGGATAAAGACATGCGTGATTCGGCAGCGACCGTGGTGTTCATCGGCGATACATTTCCCGCCAACCGCTTGCCCAATGCCGCGCAGAACCTGATGGACCTTGACGTCATGATGCGCCGAGGTTGCGGCATCGTCTGCGTACATTACGCAACCGGCCTGTTAGGTGAGGATGTCAAAGCCGATGGTGATCATCCACTACTGCGCTGGATGGGCGGTTACTTCGCCAATCGCTCATGTCCGCATCATGAATCGCTGGCCAAGATTTTTCCACAAGCGACTATTAAACCAGCTGCCTCACAGCACCCGATCTGGCGTGGCTGCAGTGAGTTTACGCTGCACGACGAGCCGTACACGAATAACTTTTTTGGTGGGAAAGAGAATCACCCAGCCACGAACGTTACCGTGCTGGCCACTTCGATGCTGCCTCCCGAGTTGCCCAAGCCGGAAACGGTCTCTTGGTGCATTCAGCGCGACGACTCAGGACGAGGCTTCGCCGTGGTGATGCCGCACTTTTATCGCAATTGGAAAAACGAAGATCTGCGCCGCTACATTCTCAACGGCATTGTGTGGTCCGCCAAGCTTGACGTGCCAGATGGTGGCGTTCAAACAACACTGCCGGACCTGAGCACCTTCCAACCCGCCGCTATCGAACCGCCTCCGCCCCGCGCGCCACAGGCCAAGCCGCCGGCCAAAAGTTAGTGCTGCCGCGCTGTGGGCGTTTGGTGCCATCCAGCCGATTCTTGCAGGTTGGAATAAAATGGCTCAGCTGGAACTTCAATCGCCATGGATCTTGCCGACGATCTTGTCCATCTCGGCGGCTGTAAAAGCACGATAAGTTGTCGTGTGAACGTTACCCATGGCGGCCAGATGCAAAATAGCGGCCGTGGCCGTTTCTTCATCAGCCGCTTCCACGATCAACAGGCCGTCGTGCTCACCCAATGTCCAGTAAGTGTCCTTGACCTTCACCCCCATCTTCTTGGCTTCAGCCTTAAAAATCGCTGCGCGCTTAATGGTGTGGTCAATGTCCTTAATGCCCTGTTGCGAAAACTTGATGTTGACAATGAAAGTAGCCATCGAACAAACTCCTTGGAAGCGGGACTGAAATAGCTGACTGGTACCCAAGCCCGTAGGCGTCCAAACCGAGATAGGTAGAGAGAACGAGGCGGTCGGACGTCTCGGCGGTTGAGAAACCGCCATTTTAGCAACTGCCGGCGTGGTTAGGCCAATAAAGCGTTGGCTAACGGTGTCGCACTCTAAAGGTCTGAAATTTTAGCGCCAAGGGAGGCAATTGAGCTCAAAATCGGCGATACTAATAGGTGCTGTCACCCGTGAACCAGCCCCACCTCCACAATCCCCGCCCCAAATCCTCTGTAACCGACAGAGTGTTTAATTGGCATCCGTGTCGTAACCAGCACAGTGTTGTTACTAACACAGTATCGAAACCCAAACTTAATTCGCCCCAGAGTACGCCACGATGAGACCGCTCGGACTTGGCAAAGTGTCACTCTCGCTCTGTATCGCGATCATCTATTTGTCGACGACGATGGTGGTTGGGCAAGTACCGGTACTCAATACAGTCTTCCCTATAGGTGGCCAGATTGGAAAATCAGTCGACATTACCGTCAGCGGCAGCAATCTGACGACGACGGATGCCCTACGGTGCAGTCTGCCCGGTGTGCACAGCGAAAGGTTGGGCGAAAATCGCTTTCGACTTTCAATACCCATCGATGCACCACCAGGCATACATGATTTGTGGGCCAGCAGCATCCATGGGATCAGCGCTCCGCGGTCCTTTGTCATCAGCCACCTGAATGAGTTCGTCGAGATCGAACCCAAAGAGGCGAATGCTCCACCCACATCGGTTGAACTGGATAGCGTAATTAATGGTGTCATTGGCGCCGCCAGCGATATCGATGCGTTTCAGATACAAGCGAAGAAAGATCAACGGATCCTTATCGAATGTTTGGCCGAACGTATCGACTCCCGTCTACGACCTGTGCTGGCAGTCCACGATCATACTGGACGACGCCTGGCGGTTAATCGAGGTCACTTGGGGACCGATGCCTTGATCGATTTTCACGTACCGGCGGACGGTATGTATGTCATCAAGGTACAAGACCTGATTCTCTCGGGCAGTCCTGAACATGTCTATCGACTAGAAATAGACACGGGACCCCGCGTGGCCTTCAGCGTACCGACGGTCGTGGAAGCTGGCAAAGCGGCCCGAGTGCGATTGTTTGGCTGGAACCTTCACAACCATCGCGGTTCCAACTCCAACGCTCTCGAACCAACCAACGCGAACAGCAGTGGACTGAACAGCATTGAACTGAGTAGCACTGCATTGACTAACAATGTACGTGATGGTCGGGGACTGGGCAGCCAGCAGTTCGAGCAAGGCGAACTGGATAGTATCGAAGTTGATTTAACAGCCGCACAAACGGTGCCCGTTCGACCGTTGCCGGTCCGCTTGTATCCAGCGCAGGCAATTTTGGCTGGGGCTGCGTTCCCTGTTTATTACCCAGGCGCGCAAGCTCCCGTGATCATCGGATTGTCCGATACGCCAGTCAGTCTTGATCAAGCGGACAATCAAACACCTGCGTCGGCACAGGCCATCACCGTCCCATGTGAGATCAGTGGTCAACTGGTCGAGGGCGACCAGCGCGATTGGTTCGCGCTGGAGGCTAAACGTGGCGAAGTCTTTTGGATGGAAGCCTTAGGTCAGCGATTGGCAGCGCCAGTTGACCTACAAATTGGCGTCTTTGATGCGCGGGCGTTAAACGCAAAAGCCGAGCATGGCCTAACCAATTCAGCGTCTCGACTGGCCCTGTTCAGCGACGAACCTCGCAACGTCGGGGGTATCTTTGCCACCAACCATCTCGATCCGTCAGGCAAATGGGTCTGTCCAGGCGACGGCCGGTACCTGGTGGTCATCCAGAATCTCAGCGGTGGCATGCAGCCCGATCCGCGGCGAGTCTATCGGCTGAGTATACGTCGCGAAGAACCTGACTTTCAAATTGTCGCTGTGCCGCAATTGAACTCGGCACCTGGTGCCTCGAATGGACCGGCTGCCTTAAATGTGATGGCTGGTAGTCGAGCCGTGTTAGAAATTTTAGTGGTGCGACGACGTGGGTGGAGTGGACCGATTCGTGTCTTTGCGAAAGACTTGCCCAAGGGCATCGAATGTCCCGATGTGTGGCTGGGCCCAGACACCGATCAAGCGGTCATGATTGTAACTGCGAGTCAGGATCTCAAGCGGCTCGACGATGAGTTGCACTTGGAGGCTGAAGCGACAGTTGGTAATCGGTCCATCGGTGGCCCTGTGTCGAGTGGGACGATTGTGCGTTCCGGTCGACCCACTGGCTGGGGACGCATACTTGCGAAGTTACCGCTGGCCGTAATTCCCAACACTACTAGTGACCCTGCTTCCAAGAGTCCAGGTCGCACAGCCTTGCAGGTCTCTGCGAACGGTCACGAAGAGATTCATCATCAACTATATGGCACTCTGCAAG
>JADLDX010000191.1 GCA_020846515.1 Pirellulaceae bacterium | reverse complement strand
TGCAGGCCGTGAAGAATCGGATGGCCCGCTGGGCGCGCCAAGATTCGTGCCGGCAGGCGAAGTCCCTGCGGGAACCCGCTCGCGAACCTGTTCGGTAGGCTGGCTGAAGTTCCCAGAGTTCGTCTGGACGTTTTCATCTGTCAACGCCTGGTTATCCGAGCGTGAATTCAGTGCATCTACCTGCGCTGTCCGGTTATCCGCAGGCGTGTGAATGGGAGCTTGCCGATCGCTGGTCGGAGAGTCGCCTGGCAACTGAGAAGGCGTCTCCAGCCGATGTGACTCGGCGCTGGGCGATGCGCTGGCGGAATCGGTCAGAGATGATTGTGGGTCGGTTGCGCCATAACGTTGACTAGCCGTTTGGTAGCTCAGCGCGGCAGGCCCGCTTCCGCGGTCACAACCAAACAAAGTCGTCAACAGGGCCAGAGGGCCCAAAGTACAGATTGCGGTTCTCATGAGTCCCAAACCTTTTTCGGAGAATCAAGAAATGTGTTGGCGAGCTACTTCGCGGGCGCGAAGTCGAAACAGGCGTCGCACTGGCTAAGAGGTAACCGCTGTGCCGAAAGAAAAGAAAAACCTTAAGCGGAATTCGTTCGAGATACGCCTCGGTCGATCAAACAAGCTTGGCAACCAACGCGATGTCGTGAGTGTAGGCCAACAAAAAGCGATTGGTAGGGGAGAAATCAAACCAGATGCCATCATAATGCAACTCCGTTGCGATCGGCAATTCGCCACGGCAAACGATCTCTGACGTGACAAAATCGATAACAAGTATTTCACGGTTGCTGCATGCGGCTGCCACAAGTGATCCATCAGCTGAGAAATCTAGCCCTACAATTTCAGGGAGCGCAATTTCAAAGGGGTTCCGCACATCTTGAACCAGGGCAAGTGTCCAAATTGAAGTGCGCCGTTCTCGACTGTAGCAGGCAAATTGACCTGGATGATTTGGCCGCAATCTGCAATCGAGGGCGCCGCGACATAGAGTATGAATTCCAGTTGTAGCAAAAGAAGGAAGTTCAATCGTCGTCTCAACGAATGGTTCAAATCCCACCGCACAATCACGAAAGTTCAAAACCAGGCTGTCTTCGTGAAAATACGAGTCGCAAACCTCTAGACCACTAATGTCCGTGTCCTCCCGGTAACCGAATAATCGAAAGCCTTCCTCATCCAATAGCAGTTGCTCAAAGAGGATCTCATCGCTCTCCATCGTCCTGAGATCGACGCACCACAGACTTTGGCGATTCGTAGAAGCAAAGATCTGCTGTCTGCCAGTGTTGCACGTTCTGCCCAGCCAACGGCCCGGTGCGCATGGAAATCGATAGGCCATGACCTTTGCCATGTCTTCACTCGTTCCGATGATCCAATCTTTGGACGTGACGACCGTGGATGTCGATGGAAAGCACAATGGGGTCAAACTGGGCTCAACTCGCGTTTTTGAAACTCCGGACTCGGCCTGCCAAAGCCTCAGCCATCCATTGCAATCGACTCCAGCGATCCACTCGTCATCGACAAACCTCGCGGCCAGTGCGTCTTGCTTTCCACTGGCCGCAACGGATGGCAGGTTCAACTGGCAGCCTCCAAGTGACAGCTTCGTCAGTTCTGTTTCCAGTTGAAGCTCGTACCATCTAATCGACACGAAGAGACTCCTCTCGAGCAATGCTGATTTTGTCTTCCGACTGGAGCAAGGACTCAGTGGACCAAGTGTAAACGAATACCGTAATTTTGGAGATATGTCGTCATGTTGTTCGGGGCAGAATTGACGACCCATTCTACTTTTCGGCCATCCCGTTCGATCAAAAGCATATCCTTAACGATCTCTCGAAACTCGCGTGAGACGCTGGTAGATCCCTTTGGGTCCGCGGTTTTCACTAGTTCGGCTATTGGCTTGCGTTCCTCGAGCCGTTTGACTTCGTGCTTGCGCAATGCTTTGTTGAGATCCGCATGTTTGATCTCGTAGTACGTCAGTTCCCGCGTTTGTGGATCGCGGGCGATGATGTCGATGATGCGAGCACCCAGGTCGATCGAATGCCCTTCCACCACGGTGCGTGTGCTCTCCGGCTCTCTATTCCATTTCACTTCCGAATGCCCTTCTGCTTGCAGCATTTGTACGATGGAAACCTCGCGCAATGTTCCTCGGAAGTTCGATTGCCGCACCGGTTCTGTGGAAACATTGCGCTCTATCCAACGGTTGATCTCGTGCTCCTTTGGGCGTCGACCCTGTTGGTTGAAATGGGCATCGAACGCTAAAAGATGTTCGCGACAACCCTTCCACTTCGTGTGCTCGGGAGCCTCCCTGACGAAACGAGTCAGTTCGGCACCCCAAGGTCGCACTTCGCTGGGAGTGGCATGTTCGGTGAGTTGCTTGTCTTGTTTGCGTTCCGATTCTTGCTTCCGTCGCCGAGCTTCGCTTTCCCGCTCAAGTTCTTTTCGTCGAGCGTTATCCTTCTCGCGTTGGATCTCCTTACGTTTCGTCTCTTTGGCTCGCTCCGCAGTCCTCTTGGGCAAGACCTTGTGCTGGGCCATCGCGGATATTGTTAGGCTGAAGAGCAGAATCATAGTAAACCAAGGTAACAGTCGTTTCATGATCTCATTTTATTTGTTGGAGCTAGTTTTACGTCGAGCGCTCCGCGAGACGTGTCGCTGGCGGAGCGAACGACGACGGATGTTAAAACACGGCGTTATCGTTGATACGCACGTAGCAGGGTGTGTGCTGCTTGATCTCATTTTGCAGAATGCAAACTGTCGATTCGTCTTGACCGATCATCGGTTTCAAGTATTTCGTGGATAGCTTCATAGCGGCCTCGGCTAGGAAATTCGGCTCAATGCCACCACCCACCTGACCGAAGGCCCCTGCGAGTTGACCGGCTTCATGTGCTTGACTTTGAAGATCGGGGCGTTCGTCCGTCGGTTGTGGCAGCACGACGGCATTGATCGGGATCGCCAACTCATGGTCGGGCTTACCGTTGGGGTGCGGCATTACGAAATATTGCACTTTGAACTTGCACTGAAGTTCGTCGGCCTCTTCGACTATGCATTCGAAGTAGCTGCCTTGAATGTTGAGCCCGCCGCCCTCCATTATTGGGCCAAATTGTGGCGCGTCGTCTTGAATGACGCTCACGCTAAAGAGATCGCCGACCTTGAGCTGCGCAGAGTGCAATCGGGCATCGAATTCGGCAGGGAACATGCGGCCAGCCGGTAGGCGCCGTGGATCGCGCATGACTCGTGGCATCAGATCGTCACCGAAAAATCGGCCGCCTTCCACGCTGGCGGTTGTACCACGTACTTCACGGTGGAGCCGACGACGCGGGTTCAACACGACGGCGGAATCCAGTTGAGCATCTGCTGCTGACTCTGCCTGTGTTGGTGGCTCTGCCTGGCTCGAATCATCGTTAGACAGTGCATCGCGATTCGGCGCCGGGGGCGCAGGTTGGGAGCGCAACTCTTGAAGCGCGCGTTTCAATCGTTCGTTCTCACGGACCAACGCATCCACACGACGATCCGATGCAGGCAGTGAAGAATCGGATGGCCCGCTGGGCGCGCCAAGATTAGTGCCGTCAAGCGAAGTCCCCGCGGGAACCTGTTCAGGAACCTGTTCGGGAGGCTGGCTGAAGTTTCCAGAGCTCGTCTGGTCGTTTTCATCGGTCAACGATGCCTGGTTGTGTGCGGGTGAGTTCAATGTATCCACCGGCGCGGTTCGGCTATCCGCAGGCGTGTGGCTGAGAGCTTGCCGATCGCGTGCCTGGGCGTCACTCGACAGCTTAGGAGCCGCCTCCAGGCGATGCGGCTCGGCGCTGGGTGACGCGCTGGGCGATGCGCTGGCGGAATCCGTCAGAGTTGACTGTGGGTCGGTTGCGTCATAACGTTGGCTAGCCATTTGGTAGCTCTGCGTCGCAGGCCCGCTACTGCGATCACAACCAAACAAGGTGATCAACAGGGCCAAAGGGCCCAAAGTACAAATTTCGGTTTTCATGAGTCCCAAACCTTTTCGGAGAATCAATAACTGTGGTTACGAGGCACTTTAAGGGGGCGATGTCAACAACGGCATCGCACTGATGAAGAGGTAACCACGGTGCCGTCAGAAAAGAAAAAATATTTTGCAAATTTTGTTGCGACGGCTGCCTAATCGGGCATAATTCGCTTCAACTGCGTTCATGTTTGCGTTGCCATAGCAGTTGGAGACGCGCTGAGAATCACCGGCGCCCACTTTTAGATCCATAAGTAAGTCGAGCCTTCCCTACTATGACGCGAATGCGTGAGGATCATCCAGAAACCCATACGGCGGACGAGCCCGACAAGCGGGCAATGTTTGAAGGGGCGATATTCAGTCTCGACAACCGCAAGGTTTGGAACTTTGGGGAAGTGGGATCAGATCATCCCAGCGTTTGTTACCTCTTTTCCGAATCCAAACTGGAAGCCACCGTATGCATGGGGACCAGTCAGCATCCCGGCAAAAGATGGGCAGCTTATGTTCCAGTCGAGCCAGATGAAACCAACGGATTGAAATACACGACTTACTTCAAGTTGGCACCGCGCACTATTGGTTCTCGCCGTTTGGAGCTCATGTCACGGGATCGCCGTATCGGAAGGCTGTCGAAAGATGATTTTGCAGCCATTCAATCCGCCATTTTGCGGTTGTTTGGCACCCGGTCCTAACCCCGACCATCACATAGAGTACAGCGGATGATGAAGGACTCACACAACAAAGCCGACGCGTCGACTAGCCGTATGGGTAACAGCGTCCAGGCGTCCCCAGACGGCAACCCGATCCAAGCAGCCGCATGCGCGCAGGATGCGAATGATCAAGCCGGCCAGGGCCAGTTGCTCGGGGACACCATCGCGAGCAAACCACCTGTGCCGGCCGGGCCAAGAAAGGACGCTCGCGTATTCACAGACTGGATTCGGAGCGTCGTTGAGGGCAAAGCAGGCATTCCCGATGAACTTCTGAATAAACTGCGCCGACTATTAAGGCAACAGCTGAAGAAGCATAACCTTTGGCAGCACTGTGTCGATTCGAAAACTTTTGAAGACCACTTGCACGAGTGTTTCATGTTCGTGTTTTATGGTCGGGGCAACAAGAACAAGCAGTTTGGATACTTTATCAATCAGGTAATCGAACATGGCATGTCGATCGATGCTCTCGTACATCAACGTGTCAAGTTCTATATGCAAGATGTTCATTGCGCCCTATTTCCCCAGCACGCTGCCGTCTACAAAAACCTCAGAGACGCGATACAGATAGCCGTTGAAGTTAGGGATGTGACAAAGAAAGACATATGTCGTCGTAGAGTCCGCCGAGATACGCCCACCTTATCGGCTAACCAGTTGAGGAAACATGTGATCTCGTGCCCATTTTGGCAAGCAGCCGCTCTCACCATAAGAAAGCGAGGGGTCAAACCTACCGAACTGGCGTCGGAGGCGGTTCTCGAGATGATCAGAATCGGTATGACACCCTTTTTATTCGATGACTTGCTGGCTTCCGTTATCGAGGCCAGCGATTCAAAGATGCAGGCTTCGGAATCGAACCACGAACACCGCGTCTCAAATTTCGAAATGGACGCTGCCGAAAAATCGGAATGGACCCGACAGATTGAGTATGAGGAATTCGCGGAGGAACTTCTGAAACTCATCGAGCGAGAATCTCGTGGCAATGAGAAAATGCAGATTGTCCTGAAGACGCTCATCGAACAGATTCGACAAAATAATTCGGCTACAGTAAGCGAGATGGCAGAGTCGATTGGACTTTCTCGGCAATTGTGGAACTACTATGTTGTGCGGGCAAGGGAAATCGTTGTTAATAGGCTACGTTCCCCAGACGAAGCTGCTGAACTGCTGGCGGACGAGGAAGAATAACTCAGAGCGAATATGAATACCAAACGATTTGATGACCTGGCCCAGCGTGCCATCGACGCTCTCAGTCAGTACCAACAGGGTAAGGCTGAGTTGGAGGGCAGCCCGCTGACTGCGGGGGATTTGTTCGTTTTGGACTCGCCGAAGCCATTGGCTGCTCAGTGGTGTGCGGTCCTCCAGAATTTGAACGATGCTGCTCTGTGGTACCTGGTACCATGCGATGATTTTTCGCTGCAAGGCTCTCAGGATGTCTCTGTGCCTGCGCATGATCAGTTTGACGCAATGAACGTTCGCTGTGGTCGTGGCGCCTGGATGCATATTGACGATCTGCCACTTAGCCGACGCGTTGGACGATTGGCAGCCCCCTATGTGCAGACGCTCGCTCAACGAGTGACCGAGATTGCCCAGGGAACTCTGGCGCCACAGCCAGATTCGGAATTGGTCGACCTGGATTATGACTATTGCCAGTGGATGGAACAGATCGAATCGGCCATCGAGTCGATGGAGCGCGAATTAACGACGGAAGGAAGGCAAACCGTTGTGCTCTCTGCTTCACAGGCCGATCAGAATTGGCTACGGTTCCTACCCCACGCTCGTGCGCATGCCGCCGACACTTTGGCGGCAGATGATATGGCCCAGGAGTTTACCGCGGCTCCCGGCCTTCGCCTTGACTTTGGCAGCGATTGCACCGTCATCGCGTTGATTAGTCCGGAGGGAGTTCATCTGCACTCTTACGACTCGATAGCCCCCGACCTGGCTATTGGTGGTGACGACCAGCGTGTGACGGTGAAATGGCGCAAGCTACCGAAATTTTATCAATCCAGCCTTATCCGCTGGGTGAACGGTTCGATCATCGTAACCTGCGGCATGTACTCGGTTACGATCCGGAGCCAGTAACGCACGTGAGAGACCATTCGAGCTTTCGATTGCCGTCACCCGCGTCGGGACGCACCAAAACCAATCCAGTCTGGGCGTTAACGACTCAATTTCGACGAAGCCCATTGCGAAGTCGAAATCCGCAGGCCGCCGACGACAATTTGCGAGATTGGGTGATCCAGGCTCGCGAGTGTGGCGTTTCCTTTCCTGACCATTTGATCGAAGAGTACGACGAGTTCTTTGTTGCGCCGAACGCTGAAAAACGAGTGCCACGAGTAGTGGGATTGCTTGTCAAGAAGTCGCTTTTTCGGAGCGGCAAGAAACTTGGCCTGGTGACGCCCCTTCGCGTATCGCCCAGTACGCAGTC
>JADLDX010000190.1 GCA_020846515.1 Pirellulaceae bacterium | reverse complement strand
CTAGCGCCCTGCGGCTGATCAGCCGCAAGCGCGCTAGCGTCCGGTTTAGCCCGACTAAAGACCGACGCCCCGGATTGTTTTTTATATTTATTCGCCGATCGGCAACAAAGTTCGACGGCGGGTAACGAATAGAGAGTGAGCTGCGCACGGAAGGTGCAGACCAGACGCTTCGACTGCGTCAACTTGTTGTTTCATCGTGAGAGAAAGTGCATCTTGGCTAGTTCATTCCTAATGCGACCCGTTTCCCGACGCCCATCGTCAGTTCGAGTTCTGTTTGGACTAGTCGGACTGGCATTGATATCTTTGGGCATCTGTTTGTGGTTGCGTTATGATCGTATGCAGGCCAATTACACTTGGCTGGAAGCACGCGGTGCCCAATTTAGTTGGCAACATGAATTCTACGATCATCGGCAGTTGGCTCGCCAAAAGTTCCAACTGAGCTTAGTGCCCTTCGTTGGCTCAACTTTGATCTCGGATATCGCCACGGTCAAAATCGTGGATCTGCAGGCTACCGACCTGCAGCTGGCCCAACTGGCCGCTATGCCGAACCTGTACCGAGTTGTGCTGGAGAGCGATCAGGCAACTGACGCGACAGTACGACATCTGGCAAACATGCATCAATTGCGCAGCCTATCGCTGGGCGGCCAACAATTCACGTTCGAGGGATTGCTCGAGCTTCGCAAGCTGACCAAGTTGCGGCAATTAACTTTGAGCAACATGCGTCTGACCAGGGCCGAACTGGCTGTCCTCGAAAACGCCCTACCTCAAGCCAATTTGGTGTACAATCGAAAGGGCGTCGGTGAAGTGTACCAACGTGAAGTGTTCGCGCGATATCCACGCGTACAACGAGCCCAACCTGGCCCGCAAGCTCGGTTTGAGCCGTTGGTTCCACCGCGCGTCGCGACTGAAAGGTCCGGGCCTTTGGACAGAACACCAGCCGCCTAGTAGTCCGACGATCGTTTCATTTTGGGCCTGCCCTGAACTGGGGCCAGCTTTAAACTGGGCCTGCGCTGATGTCAGGCCAGCTTCGATATGTGACCGCATGTCCGTCATTGAGCAATCACCAATCTCTGAAGAACTTCCTGAAGCAGGGCGATTGCTAGGCATTGATTATGGCACGGTCCGCATGGGTCTGGCGATGTGCGATGAAAGCCAGCGTTGGGTTACGCCCCTGGACACGTATCATCGGCGCAATGAGCGGTTGGATGAACAGTTTCTCAGTCAGCTCATTTCGAAAGAGCTAATTCGGGGCATCGTAATTGGGCTGCCAATTCATAGCGATGGTGCGGAAAGCCAAAAGTCGCGCGAGGTGCGAGACTTTCACTTGTGGCTAGCGCGGTTCACCGATGTGCCGTGCGTATTTCAGGACGAACGTTTTACGACGGCCGAGGCTACTCGTTTGCTGCGCGAGGCGGGCTTGAATCATGAGCAACGCAAGAAACGTGTCGATCGATTGGCCGCCCATCTGATTCTGGATCACTTCCTTGAATCGCGCCGCCATCGCAGTGGCCACCTCACGCCGCTTGAAGACTGACACTAGAGTTTCGACGCACTGGGCCAGCCCGCTTGCGCCCGATCAGCCGCAGGGCGCTAGCCCACGGTTTTTGCCTAGCCGTATACATGCCTCATTACACAACGCCACGTTTGATCCGTTGTTAGGCGGCTTCGCCAATCCAACTGCGCAGTAGGTTCACGGCGGCATCAGGGTTCTGTTTAATCAGGCTCGATAGTTCTTCTTTGATTTCGCCACCGGTAATCTGAAACTTCTTAGAGTCTTCCTCTTCTTGTTCCGATTGCGTCACAGCTTCATCCCCCAGCTCTAAGGA
This sequence comes from Pirellulaceae bacterium, assembly GCA_020846515.1. Classification (GTDB taxonomy): domain Bacteria; phylum Planctomycetota; class Planctomycetia; order Pirellulales; family Pirellulaceae; genus Aureliella. Next base: position 7,170 of record JADLDX010000190.1, on the reverse strand, counting down.
GTCGCCCATGGACTCTGGCACTTCTAAACCAAAGCCTTGGGCGAACTGCCGATCGCTTTCCGGAGAGGACTGGGACTTAATCCAACTGAAGGTCATCAGCAGCGTCATCCCGACCAGGACGAACAGTCCGATGGTTTGCCATGATTTGTTCAGCCAGGCCAAAGCGGTCTCGGCGAAGCTGGGCTTTTCGGGTTCTGGCACCGGCAGAGGCGTGTAGCTGTAGACTTTAACCAATTGAAATCGATCGTCACCTTGCCGCACTTGAGGCAGTTGTCCTTCGATGGCGGCGCGAATGTTGTCTTCGATTTCTTTCTTTAATTTCGTGCGACCAGCCTCATCCAGCGGTGGCGGATCCTTGACGGTTTTGTCCTTGGCCAGTTCGCGTTGAATATGCACCAGATCGTAATAGGTTTCGGGGATACCAACGGTGAATGAAACGCGTTTGGGAGTCAGACCGGCTTCTTTGGTCACGGTGGCCGAGCGGCCGACAACGCTTTCCAATTCTTCTTGCGACTCTTTAGACTCCGCAGTTTGATCAGCTTGCACGCTCAGTGATTGCGAGCGATTGGCACCACCAGCGCCATTGGGATCGGCGCCCGGCCGACCGCCGGGAGCGGCTTTAGCGCTCTTGGTATCTTTGCGCTGGTTACTTTGCTTCGTGGTCGAACCAACTGGGTCGTACTTCAGTTGCTCCATTTCCCTTTTGAGGATCGGATCTAATTCGACGATCACGCCCAATTTGACGTCACCATAAATTTGTAGTTCTGGTGCGACCTTGTCTTTGTAATGTTGCTCCCACTGACGTTGGGCTTGGAGGAAAAGTTGTTGTTCGGACTCCATTGGATCACCGGTGGGCTGGTAGGTGTATCCGTTGCCGATGTCCATGACGGTAACATCCTCCGCCCTCAAGCCGGGAAAATGTTTGGTGACTTGCTTGGAGATTTGACGTAGGACATCCTGGCTGATGGGCTCTTTGTTGACACCTTCCAGGAACACAGCAGCTGACTGCTGACTGTCTCGTCCGAAGCGCGCCTGCTGGACTTCGTGCGAGACCTGAGCTCGGGAGATGCCGGTAATAGATTCGAGCGCGCGAGAGAGCGCGTTCAATTTGCCTTGCTTGACGCGCGCGGCCAAAACGTTGGGTGAGTCCAAGGGATTGCCTTGCAGCGCCGACATGACTTCGTCATTCCATTGGCCGCTGGGAAAGGCCTTCTTTTCAGCCAGTGCTTTCAGATACTCACCCTTATCAGCGGTGGGTATTTTCAAGCGCGCGCCGATGCGCTCGTATTTGCTCAAGCCGGCTTCGCCCAAAGCGCTTTCCATCTTGTTGAGTTGTTCATCGGTAAAGGATTGACCACCCAGTAGATATTCACCGCGACCGGACTGCTGGGTCGATACGATCCAGCCCAAACTGACCACCACTACGCCGGTCATCAGCGCCGCCATAATGCGAGCTGACGGCGTCATCGTGTTGAATAAATCGCGAATCTGCTTCAGGAAACCTTCCAATGCGCCCATAGTGGTCTGTCTCCTCAAATACGGATGGCATTAACTTCTTCATAAGCTTGCATCAGCTTGTTTCGCACCTGTAGTAGCATGCGAAAAGCCATGTCAGCTTTTTGAACTGACGCAAAGACTTCGGCCGGCTGAACATCGCCGCCAGTTAACATCTCTTCTACGGATTGCGTGGATTGATTTTGCAACGAATTGACTTCGGCGACGCTTTGTCCGAGCAAACTGCCAAAGTCAACCGATGCGTTGGCCGGCTCAAGCTGCGTGCCCAGGGGCGATTGCTCGGCCGGCAATTGACCGGACTGTCGACCAAGCAACTTGGCCATGAGCGGCATTGCCAGGCTCGGCGAAAAGCGATCTACCGCAGACATCCCATAACCTCAATTTCAATCAACAACGCAAGGGCCAATCGTTCGCCCAGCGAACAGGCTCGCAAACCGGACGGCTCGCCTCGAAACCGCTACCAACAATTCATGCAGCTCAGGCCAAAATCGACAGAGATTGGCGGCCGATATTCTTGGTAACTTCCATAACGCCCAAGTTGGCTTCGTAGGCACGCGTTGATTCCAATGCGTCCACGAACTGTTCATTGAGGTTGATGCTTGGATAAGCCACATAGCCTTTCCACTTGCCTTCTTTTACCGCCAGCGGATGATCCGGCTGATAGCGATAGTTGGGCTCGGCCTCTTCGGTCTCGACGCTAGCGACTTTCACACCGGCCATGCCATCGGGACCGATCATGTTTTCGTCAGTTTGAAAGATGGGGTAACGCGCTTGATAGGGCTGCATTTCGCCATTTTCATTTCTGACACTGGACATATTGGCGATATTGCCCGATATGGTATTCAGCCGAATACGCTGAGCGACCAAAGCACTGGTGCTGACATCAAGTGCACTGAGCATTCTACGCATCCTTTCGTCGATGATGGACTACAGCCGGAAAACCTGTAGGCGAATCGCTCCGCGACTCGTCCGATCGTCATCACAACAGACAAACGAATCTTGCGCGGGCTAACGTTCTTGCTGGCTGTCTTAGCGCTGACTATCTTAGCGCTGGCCAACACGCTGACTGGCTCTGTGGAGCAGTCCCGCCCAGCAGACCTTACAACTTTAATCAATCTGACGAAAGATCAAACGTTGGCCGATTCTGTGATGGCCGCTTTGAGCGTTAGAAACTGGGATCGCATCAAGGCAATCGCAGTATTGTGCATCGATTGGTTCTTGGACATCTCAGTAACCTGTTCTTCCAAGCTTACGTCGCTGCCATCGTGAAACAAGATTTGCTGACTGACATCGCGTACCTGAGCGTACCCAGCCTGACGAGTTTCTGAAGGGCTGCTATAGCGCGACGTTGGCGCTTGGGAATTTTCAATGGCTGCTTTGAGTGTCGATTGGAAATCATCCACCGAGATATCGCGCGTTTGATAGTCCGGTGTATCCATGTTGGCCAAATTGCTAGCCAGCAGTAAATGACGCTTGGAAGCGAAGCCAACGGTCTGCTCCAATGCCGGCAAGGCGGTGTTATTCATCAAGGATGACAACATATGTTCTTACTCCAGCATGCGCCTAAAATAAACCAGTCATGCCTTGCTCAGGCAGCACGTTTGTTGGCGACCCGACCAGGTAGTCGCAATGTCCAGGCCATGCCACCCTGCGGACAGGGCGTCGCCCAAATGCGTCCTCCGAACGACAAGGCCAACGCTTGCAAGACGGTCAGTTGACGATCACGCATGACGGCTCGCGGAGGAAAAACTAACCGATCCAAACGTGAATCGCACGGCAACGTTGCGCCGGAGTCAGCGATTTCCAATTCCACCGCGCCGACTGAGCGACAGCCAATGATCGATAATTCTCCACGCTCACTCAAACGACCTACGGTCAATTCAAACATACCACTCAGGAGCGCCTGTGTATCTTCGGCCTGGCATAGTACCGGCATGGAAACGTTCAGGTCGATGGTGACTTGACATTGTTTCTGCGCCAAGATGGGTTGCCACTGCTTAATACACTGGCGCACAACGATTCTTAAATCATTGGCGGTGTGCGAGATTTCCTCGCCGTTATAAATTCGTAACATGTGGTTGCTACTAAGTCGTTTACAATTACAGGTTGGGACAATACGGCTGCGCCCTGTGCTGTTTCTTCATCAGAAGCGCTGGAAAATGAAATTCCCCTTTGCCTGCTGGGACTAACCACTGCTCAGATCCAAGGAACTGGCCTCCAGCGCTCCCGCCGCCTGATAGGCTTGAGCGGCCAGATTGCCATCGCGACCATCCTGTAATTGGGCGGCCATGGCATCGCGACGTTGACTCATTTCGTCTAGCGACTGTTTTTCAAGAAGCACAATTTCAGCTAGCAAGTTTTGACAGCGTTCCGAGGCTGAGCGGCACGCAGAGCGATGCTCGGCACTACGCCATACTCGCGCGGCTGGGTCATCGTGCGTATATATCGCCAGTTCGCTCTGCAATTCTGCCAAGCGATCCATAAGCGGTTGTTTGCGAGCCAAAAAACTGAGCAGGATCTCCGCATCGCCGGTCTGAGTTATGGTCGCTTGTTGCTTGGCCAATTCGCTCAGTGGCTCAAGCACAGCCATCTTGGCTTCCATCAATATGGCCAGGTTATCCGTGTATTCCACATCCGTCCGCATCGACACATTTCCAGCCAAGTGACCTTCGCATACTCAAAAACGTCCGCCTGGGGACGCATATCACCATGGCTTGTAACAAAACTCGCTACTCGACGAAAGACGAGTTCGCTCGGCCTGCCGTGCCCGTTTGGACAGCTAAATAGGTCGATACTTGATCTCTCGCGTTTCTCTTGTCTCTCGCGGTGTAGAACTCCGGCCTGGAAGTCGAGAACCGCCGGGCCATATACATCGTTCGGCGTAATCCTTGGCTGACAGCTGATCAAATGCGGCGCTGGCCAACGAGTTGACGAGTCGCGGAGCGATTCGTTTACATGTTCCGCACGCCAAGAACTACTGCTTGAGCCAGGCCAACAATTGCTGCCATTTGGCGCGATCGGCGCGTGTCACCACTTTAAAGCGTGCGTCAGCCTCTGGCGGAATACGGCTGAGCAACTGTTCGGCTTGCGTCAGCGTGCGTTTGGCTTGATCATCTTGCCCCAGTTGCTTAAAGCACTCGGCGATCTGCACCAACGCCTCCAGCGCTTCCGGTTCGTTCATAAAGCGGTTACCAACATTGCGGTAGGCACTAATCGCCTCTTCGTATTGCCCCAGTTCGAACAGGACGTCCGCCTCGCCAAAAAAGCAATTGCGCAGCAATGCCTGACCGCTTTCAGGCATGTTCATCCAATCCTGCGCTTCGCCCAGCGCCTCGCGCAGGTCTCGATAACCGGCCAATGACTGCTCGAGCAATTGTCGCCGTTCGACCAATAGCTTGCGACGTACGCTGTCGATGGTAACCTGTCCGGAATCCAACATCTGTTTTGGAAATTTGGCGGCCGAGCGATAGGCTCGGCCAATCGCGTATCGAGCTTCCAGCGCGCGACGATCTCGATCAAAACGAGCCACGGCTTCGCTTAGTCTATCGGTAGCCGCAATCAACTCTTTATGGCTCGACTCCAGCTTGGCCAGGCGCGCATTCCAATCGTCCGTTGACGCCAGCTCACCCTCCAGGAACAGCAGATCTCCCCGACGATAGACCACATTGCCGAGTTCAAACAGTGAATCTCGCCACAACTGACTATCGGGACGAAGATTGCCATCGTAAAGATTCTTCAGCAACATCTCCGTGGCTTCCTCTAGCTTCTGCTTCTCCGTTAGCGCGCGGGCCATGACCAACCGGACGTTGTACGTGTTCGGATGATCAGGGTATTCGAGCAGACAGCGCTGTAGCGGTGGAATCACATCATCCCAGCGGCCGGCGTTGAGATAGTTTTGGCCGAGGGCTAGCAAGCCACGCGGCCGTTTGGCTCGATCTTCGTATTCCAAGTATTTCTTCAGCAGTTCATTGGCCTGGTCCAGTCGACTGGCCTTCTGATAACACTCGATGGCATGCCACAAAATGTCGGGGTATTCCGTACTACGCAGTTCTAAGCCGGCTAGCTCACGAAATTTATCCCCTGCCAGCAAGAATTTGGCTTCCACTTGCCCCCGCTGCTTATCGCGTTCTTTAGGCGTAGGTGGAATGGGTTCTCCCTCCAACTTCTTGCCCCAAGTTTCAAAGTTCTCAGCCTCCAGCCGTACCGTGTCTGCAAATGGAAACACTGGCGGCAGATAGGATGCCAATCGATTCGAGGCTTCGAATTCACCCTGATCGCGCATGTCGCGTCCCAACTGCAACAATCGCTTGCGCAAATCAGCCAACGGTAACCAATATTCGTTGTATAGGCGAATATCACCGATGTCATTGACGACATGTCGGGCTGTTTCCAGCGCGTCACCAAGGCTCTGATCGGTCAACTGTATCTCGGCTTCTGACATGCCTGCGGCAATCGCTTCGGCCGAATGTGGATTGCGTTGCCGGACACCACTGAGCGTACTAATGGCCTCTTTCATGCGATCGAGGTAACGAAAGGTCTCGCCGGTCAGAAAGGCTGCCTGACGTCGCACTGGACCAGGTGTACCAGGCGCGACCAAGACTTCGCGAAACTCTGCCAAGGCCTGCTCCAGCCGCTCCTGTCGCTGAGCATCGGACTGCTTGGCGCGACGAGCTGCCTCAAGCTTCCATCGCCCGCTTCCAAGCCTGGCTGAATAATATTCGACCGACTCGGGACTGATCGTGGCCAGTGTCTCTTCAACCAGCGGCCAATCACCGTCCAGAAACGCCAGGTGCGCACGAGCCAAGGTAATGCGATTGCGTTCGCTGGCAGATAAACCGGGAATGTCACTCCACTGCTTGAGATACTCTTCAGCCTCCTCGCGTTTGGGCGGTTGACTGCGCAGAGATGCTTCGACCATCATGTCCAGCGCGTCACTGCGACGCTCGGGCCAGGTGTCAACGACCTCCGCGAGAGTCTCGATGGCCTTATCCCAGTCGTAAGTATTAAAGTAACAAAATCCAAGATAGTAGGCCCCTTGCCCGCGGTAGCCCAGCGGAAAGGTAGCCTCTTGAGATTTTTCCAGAAATTCAGCCGAGTCCCAGAGCCGCTTTCGATAGCTTGGCGAATCGAGCTTATCTTCGGTCGACAATACGCCCGAGACACCGCGCACGTAGTTCCACACCGGCTCTCGAGCCTCGGTCAGTTGTCCAGCCGTTTCAATGTCGCGCGCAATCCGATCGGCCAAATCCCAACGACCTTCGTCCAGAAGCCCCATGGCTGCGTCCAGTTGCTGGTCAGGGCCGTATTCTTCCCCAGTGGCAATCCACGCAAACAATGCCCCGAACAGGACCAACCCGCCCAGGGTCCCACCGCCCGCCAGCAGCATTCGTCCTTTTGTCATGATCGCAGCCCGAAACGTAAGTGCATGAGAAACTGAAAATGCTCTGCGTTCGAAAACCCAACCCGTTCACCACAACGCTGTAAAGCATGTTTGCTCGTGAAATCCGGCATTTGTAGCGGTTGGGCGCAAGCCCTCCGGTTCCTATAACTACCGGGATATACTGGACGGCTTGCGCCATTCCGCTTCTAAAATGCTTCACAGCGTTACGTTCACCAGCGGAGCCCCCCTAAAACATCGGCCACCCCTGACCGGGT
>JADLDX010000189.1 GCA_020846515.1 Pirellulaceae bacterium | reverse complement strand
GCTACGCAGCAGGAGGGTTAGTTCCACTGCCGCGCAGCGGCAGAACTAACCCTCCCAGCGCAGCGCCCGGGAGGGTCGAAAAAACAGGCGCTACTGCAGCCTGTTTTTTCGGGGAGGGCGCGTGCGCCGCACAGACGAGTTCGCAGCGGAGTACTTCATGCTTGGGTTAGCACGGGAGGCACCCTCCCCGACTGAGCTGACGCCAGTCGACCCTCCCGCTGCTACGCAGCAGGAGGGTTAGTTCCCGCTGCTGCGCAGCAGCAGCAGCAGACTACCCTCAGACCCCGAGCCGCGTCCATTGGCGGACCGGAAAGCCGGTATGGTCGGCCAGTCGCTTCAGATCATCGCGATAGAAATCGCCAAGCTCATGGTACAAACTGTCGGGCAAGGTGCGCTGCGCCTGAACGCTCAGCAGAGCTTGGTTGAGTGACAGTCGCAAGGTTCGCATCGGCAACAGTTTTCCGAATGTATTCTTCAGCGCGCGGCGCAAAGGATGTTCGACATTCAGATTGACAAAGTTATACAGCCGACGAAAGCGAGGCACGGCCGTTGTGTTCTCGCGGACAGACGTATCAAACGTGTATGAGCTTACTCCCAGGAACTCGCACAACTGATCCATCATCCGTTGCGGTTGCCGCACGAAGTCATCGTAATTCAACAGGAAAATTTGGTCTGCCGGAAACTCACTATAAAAATGGCTCAGGTTAGCCCAGTACATGCCGGCCCCACGTAGCCACTTGACTCGCGTGGATCGTCCGCGCTCCAAATCGGTCATCAGATCATCCGCGACGAAACGCGCGCGAAAATCATCCAGATCTAGCCTTTGATACTGGGGATTGAACTGATGCCAGTACAGATACATGCTCCACGCCCGTTCCACGGGATCCCGCAGGACGGCGATCAGCTTGGCCTCTGGATTATGGTTGCGAATGGCGCGCGCCACATGGGGCATCAGGCAGTAGCAGGTCGATGCCTCGCCTACGATGCCTTGGTCACCCGTGGCTCGAAATAGTGAAAGATACGCATCTAAGGTCGAATAGGGGTGCGAGGTGCCCCAACCATACGGATTGCCGCTCGAATAGACAAAATGGTTGGGCTCTTTGGGTTTCGCCATGTACACCTGAGGGTGCTGACGAAGATACGCATACAAACTCGAGGTGCCACACTTGGGTGCACCAATCACGAAGAGATTTGGATGCTGGTGAACCATGATCGACCCCGTCTGAACCGAAAGTGGCACAGCGCCATAGCCCCCGCTAGCCAAGGACACAGCCTGAAGTTAACGATTCAGTAATTCCACTCTAGTTCACACTTTCGCAAGACATGGGAGATTTCACCCAGGAAACAGGCGAAATCTCACGCAACCACCAATCACTGCGTACCTGACCAACCAAGAAGAGGTAAGAACATGGCTTGATCCGATGTGCGAGCCGGGACTTGCTCAACTGGCAGAGCAGTTACAATCATGGTCAGCGTCGGAACAGCTACTTCCCACTTGTGTAAGTTGAAACCTTGCCTCAAACCGCTTTAATCACTGGTATCACTGGACAAGACGGCAGCTACCTGGCGGAACTACTGCTAGCGGAAGGCTATGTCGTCCATGGGTTGGTGCGGCGCAACAGCAACATCGTCCGTTCGCGGCTGGATCATTTAACCAGCGACGAGCGCATCTATAACGAGTCGTTATTTCTGCACTACGGCGATCTGGACGATACGACAACGATTCGGCGGTTGATCATGAAGGCCAAGCCGGATGAGGTTTATCATTTGGCTGGTCAGAGTCACGTCGGCGCCAGCTTTGAAATCCCCGAGACGACCTGCGAATTTACGGCGATGGGGACGTTGCGATTGCTGGAGATCCTGCGGGATTGTGATCCGCTGCCCAAGTTTGCCCATGCCAGCAGCAGCGAGATTTTCGGGACGCCGACCAGTCAGCCGCAGAACGAAGACACGCCGATGCGTCCCATGACCCCGTATGGTGTAGCCAAAGCATTTGCGACGCAAATGGTGCGAGTTTATCGGGAAAAGTTCGATCTCTTTGCCTGTAATCTCATTTGCTACAACCACGAATCACCTCGGCGTGGCGAGTCGTTTGTGACTCGAAAAATCACGCGATCGGCGGCCAGGATCCGAGCCGGCAAGCAGCACGATTTGATGCTGGGAAATTTGGACAGCCAGCGAGACTGGGGCTATGCGCCCGATTATGTTCGTGGATTCCGCGCCGCGCTTAGCCACAAGGAACCCAAGGACTTTGTCCTGGCCACGGGAATCCTCCATCGTGTTTCGGATTGGCTGGAGATCTCGTTTGGTCACTTGGGGTTGGATTGGCGCGAACATGTCAAATTCGACCCCCGCTTTGCCCGTTCCGTTGATCCCGTGTCGTTGGTAGGGGACGCAACGACTGCACAGCGTGATCTGGGCTGGAAACCGCAAATTGGATTCGAAGAGATGGTCAAGCAGATGGTCGAGGCTGACTGTCAACGCGAAGACAATTAGAATTAGGTGGGTTGCGACCCGAGTGCTGGTTCTTGGCCTGCCAGCCACCGAAGCCCGCTCAATCCTAATCTCTATCAACGCCGGCTACAGACATGCGATCGATCCAAGGTAGATTTCCTGAGTTTTGCTTGGGGTTATGTCTGGTATGCTTGGCGCCATTGGTCTGGCTACAGGCAGTGCATTTGTGGGAGCGTCCGCATTTTCAATTCTTTCCCTTAGCTTGGTTGGCCTTCGGAGCGCTGATCACGACGCGGAGTGAATTGAAGTGGTCCAGCAGTTTAGGGCGGCGCCGCTTGGGAAGCGTTGTTTGGGCCGCAGGCGTACTAGCCGGTTTGGCTGGTGCGTTACTGTTTTCACCTTGGCTGGGTCAAGCGGCTTGCGTCTTGTGTATCAGCGGTTGGGGTTGGCTGCGTCTGGCGACCGTGCCGCCGTTTCGCTGGTTTGGCTGGTCGTTGCTGTTGTGGATCACGGTGCCACTGCCTGGTCAGTTGGATGCCAACTTGATCAATGGGCTTCAGCGGATATCGGCCGAGTCGGCTGGCGGACTGCTGGACCTGATCGGCATTGCCCATTTGCGGCAAGGTACGCTCATTGAGATTCGTGCAGGGAAATTGTTTGTCGACGAAGCCTGCAGTGGGATCGACAGTCTTTATTCGCTGGTGGCCATCGCCCTGCTGATGATGTTATGGCAAGCGAGGCCACTCGTCGTCGGCTTTTTTACGGTGATAACAGTGCCGATCTGGGCCTGGCTGGGCAACGTCTTGCGTTTAACGACCATTGTCATCTGCTTGGATCGTTGGCAAGTTGATCTTTCACACGGCTGGCAACACACCGCGCTGGGTTTTGTTACCTTTGGTTTGTCGGCATTGTGTCTGTTTTTGACTCTTGATGCGCTGACACACTTGTTCAGACGTTTCTCGACCAGTGACCTCCCACGCGATCGGCGCCAATGGCACCTGTGGTACAACGCCGTGGTCTGCTTTCCAGGCAGAGCTCCCGTGCTTATCGATGAGGAGCAACAGTACTTTGAGGTTGAAGATCCACGCCTGAAGCCTAAACCCAAATCGAAAGTGGAACGACAAAGCACCGTACCGGCTGAGCCTAAGTTTGGCAGGTGGGTGGTGGGATTGATGACCGTGAGTTGCTTAATCGCAGCGGGGTTGAGCATTCGCAATATCGCGCGAGATTGGCGAGATGGTAGCTCGACACGCTTGCCCCACTTCGATCAAGCGCAAGTGAAAGCCGCGATTGCCGAAAATGGTTTACCGGAAGCATTTGAGCCAGCCAAACGCTTGGCCTTTCGTCACGAGCATCGCTCTCCCGATAATTTTCTGGGCGAGCACTCGGCCGTTTGGACCTATCGTGCGCCGAGCAGCGACTTCGTCTGTTCGATCGACTTTCCGTTTCGAGGTTATCACCCATTATGGGTCTGCTATACCAACGCCGGTCAACAGATTCAAGGCGTGCCCACACCAGTGAGCTTGCCATCCCAAGCCGACCAGCCTCAATCGTCTCAGCATGTGGTACAAGTGAAGTTGAAAGACGAACTGGGCAATCTATCGTATCTGTGGTTTTTGCTGTTTGACGCTCAAGGTCAGCCAGCCAAGATTAACTTGTATGATCAAGAGAACGACACGAACCCCATTCTTGAGCGGCTCAAGCTCGCCTTGGCCGATTCGGTAGAACGCGAGCCGGTAACTTATCAGTTTCAGATGTATGTCCCCAGTAGTCGCGAGTTAAGCGAAGCCGAAATCCAAAGCTATTTGAAGCTGTTTGACACGGCCATTCCCATGGCCATAGCCCAAGTTCAGAAGCTTGATTGATGTAAACGAATCGCTCCGCCTGTGGCCGAGTCGCTCCGCGACTCGGTCTGTCTGCCGGTCTGTCTTTCTGTGGCCGAGTCGCTCCGCGACTCGGGGCTCCGTCGGAACGCCGTGGTGGGGATGGGACGAGTCGCGGAGCGATTCGCCTACAGAAAGACCGAGTCGCGGAGCGATTCGGCCACATGCGACTCGTCCACCAAAAGAGGCAATGTAGGTTGGCTTATTTCTAGCGTTCAGCTTGCACTGGCGAGTGCCATTTTCTATCCTGACCTGGTTGCTTCTCCTCTCGCCCTCGCTCGCAGGCACCTCATCATGCTGAAAATAGCTCGCTTTGCCGCCGCATACCTGGCGGCAATTCTTCTTGGTCATCAAGTATCGCAAGCGGCATTGATCATCAACGTTAACTACACCGGTGATCCACAATATGCCGCGGCCTTCTCGACCGCAGCATCCACCTGGCAAAACTTGCTGGGCGGATTTCAGAATGGATTGGTCGTGTCGACCTCCGCTGGCAGCAGCTACAGCAATGGCCAAACCGTTTCGACGGTATTCATAACCGCCAATGTGGAGGCCATCGATGGGGTTGGTAACGTGTTGGGCTCGGCCGGCCCTACAGCCATTGCCTTGGACGCAGCCAACTACACGCTGGCCACCAACGGCCTCATGCGGTTCGATTCTGCCGACGTGGCTGGTCTGCTTTCTGGCGGTCAATGGGAAAACGTGATTTTACATGAGATGGCTCACGTGCTCGGCTTTGGAACGCTCTGGACCAATAACGGAGTTTATGCAAATAACTCAGGCGAGTTCACTGGTGCCAATGCTACGGTTCAGTGGCAAACCGAATTTGGGCGGTCGGGTACGCCGGACGTTGAGCTGGGTGGTGGCGTAGGGACTGCCAACGGTCACTGGAACGAAGTGGACGGAGGTGGCCTGCCGACGGGCATCGTCGATGGCTTGGGACGCGATCTGCGTGACGAGTTGATGACGGGCTGGTTGAATCCGAACACGTTCATCAGCAATATGACCGTCGCCTCTTTCCGCGACATCGGCTTCACTTCGATTTCGGTTGTTCCCGAACCAAGTTCATTGGCCCTAGCTTGCTTGGGCTTCGGAGCCATCGGCTATAGCCGTCGGCGTCGCGCCAAGAACTAACCCTCCCAGCGCAGCGCCCGGGAGGGTCGAAAAAACAGGCGCTACTGCAGCCTGTTTTTTCGGGGAGGGTGCGTGCGCCGCAGAGGCGAGCCCGCAGCGAAGTGCTTCATGCCTTGGTTAGCACGGGAGGCCCCCTCCCCGACTGAGCTGACGCCAGTCGACCCTCCCGCTGCTACGCAGCAGGAGGGTTAGTTCCCGCTACGCAGCAGGAGGGTTAGTTCCCGAGCAGGAGGGTTAGTTCTTGCTGCCTTCGGTGGGCGGTTGCTCTATGGGCGCGGTGAATGAATGGATGGCCAGCATGATAGCGCCGGCGACCAGTAAGCTATCAGCGACGTTGAAGTTGGGCCAAGTGTACGTTTTGTATCGCAGCAGGATCCAATCTCGTACTCCGCTGCGCCATTCGGGCGGGTAATCGCTTTGCCACCACAAGCCCAAGCGGTCATACAAATTGCCAAAAATGCCGGCCATAATGCACCCCAGCGCAATCGACAGCCACCAACTTTCAATGGCGCCGAACCAGGCCAACCAAACCAGGATGCCCAAGCCGGCAGCCACTGATAGAGCCGCGAACATGGTGCCGAAGCCGGCCCCCATGCCAAACAGGGCACCCTCATTGACCGCCGTTTCGATGCCCACCCAACCTTCAATCAGCCAGTAAGGTTCGAAGCTGACACCCGGAGTGCCACGCCATGCAAACACCGCCGCTTTGCTCCACAGATCCAACGCGGCACCGCCCGCGGCAAGCGCAGTGAACGTAAACCATTGTGCCAGCACGCGTGACTGCTTCATCGTCTGACTATCCGCCCAAGTTAGATGCACACTTGACACAATAGGGGGTATCCGGCAAGACTTCTAGACGTGCTTTGGGAATGCGACCTCCGCATTCTTCGCAGGAACCGTAGACTCCTTGCTCGATTCGATCAAGGGCAGCTTCGATTTGCTCCAGTCGTTCGCCGTCGTCGCTCAGCCGATTAAGGGTAAATTCTTGCTCGAAACTGTGCGTTCCAATCTCCGCCGGGTGGATGGGTGCCCGGTTGTCCTGCGAATCCGAATCGCTACCCCCCAATGCCTCGGCTGACATCATGCTGACATCACCTTTCAGCCGGCGTTTTAATTCCACTAATAACACGCGGAACTTCTCGTAATCCTCGGCCTTCTTTTTCATTGCTTGGACCACCAAGGTGATTGAATGAGGAATTCTTGGTCGGAAATTCTTGGCCGGAATAGTAGGCTAGTCCAGCAGTTATGTCAAATCTGGCCCCTGGGCATTCGATTGGGTTCGAATGGACCTCAAGGCGGCTGTGGGGTATAACAGAAGGATACGAAAAACCCGCCCCTGTATGAGTAGAGTGCGAGAGCTCGGTTGCATGGCTAACATCGAATTGGCATCCGCTTCCTCCAAGCCGCTGACTAGCGGCCCGGCCCTGCAACGGTGCATTAACCCCTTGTGCCAGGCTACGTTTGATATTGGCCAGGTCAAGACGGCCTGCGATCGCTGTGGCGATCTGCTGGATGTGGACTACGAATGGTCACGCCTGCCCGTGCCCAAACGCATGAGCGACTTTGAACAGTATTGGAGTCGCCGCTACGAGCCGCTGCGTTTTTCAGGCGTCTGGCGGTTTCACGAATTGCTGCCCTTCGTCCCGCCGGAAGATGTCGTCACAGTCGGTGAAGGTCAAACGTTGCTGCAAAAGGCGGACTGGGTTGCCAAATATGTCGGCCTGCATCCAGGGCGAACATTGCCAGGCGGGGCCTCCAGTGGTGGGCTGTACCTGCAATATGAAGGGATGAACCCTTCGGGCAGCTTTAAAGACAATGGCATGTGCGCTGCCTTTACGCACGCGCACTTGACCGGTGCCAAGCGAGCAGCCTGTGCCAGCACCGGCAATACCAGCGCTTCGCTGGCGATGTACTGCGCCGTTACGCAATTGATGAAGGCTGTCATTTTCATCGGCAGCGGCAAGATCTCTTATGGCAAACTCTCGCAAGCGCTCGAGTATGGTGCGCTCACCGTTCAAATCGCCGGTGACTTTGATGATGCCATGATTCGCGTGCGCGAAGTTTCCAAAGATCTGGGAATATATCTCGTCAACAGCATCAATCCCTTCCGCCTGGAAGGCCAAAAGACGGTCATGTACCGCGTGCTTGAAGCCCTGCGCTGGCAAGTGCCCGACTGGATCGTGGTGCCCGGCGGCAACTTGGGCAACTCAAGTGCTTTCGGCAAAGCCTTTCAGGAACTATTAAAACTTGGCTTGATCGATCGCGCCCCGCGCTTGGCCGTGATCAATGCTGCGGGTGCTGACACCCTCTACCAACTCTACGAGCGCCGTCATCTGCGTTGGAACGCCGGCCAGCCCGACCAGAAAACCACGGTCTCCTATTACGATGACCTAGATAGTCGCCGCGCCAAAGCCGACACGATCGCTAGCGCCATTGAAATCAATCGACCAGTGAATCTGAAGAAGTGCTTGCGAGCGCTGGAAGTCTGCGATGGTGTTGTGCGTCGCGTCACCGACCAAGAGATCCTGGATGCCAAAGCACAAGTTGGCGCCGGTGGCATTGGTTGCGAACCAGCCAGTGCCGCGAGTGTGGCCGGTGCGAAACTGTTGCGCGAGGAAGGCATCATCGCGCCCAGCGATCGAGTCGTCTGCATCTTGACTGGTCACCAACTGAAAGACCCCACTGCAACTGTGGCTTATCACACGACCGATCAAGATAAATTCAACGAAGTACTGGGCAGCCGCGGTGTCTCGCGTGCCTCGTTTGCCAACCGCGCGGTCGCCGTTCCCAACGAATTGGACGCCATCATCCGCGCGATCCAACTGTATAGCTGATGTGTATCTGAACTGAAGATTGTATTGACGAGTCGCGGAGCGATTCGTATACAGGCGCCACCTATAGCTGACCATAGTGCCTAAAAAACGATTCTTGCCTCGCGTACGTTCCCAAGATGTGCGTCCTCACGGCCCCGACCAAGACCCTAATTCTAAGCAACCAAGATTAAGACCGAGTTCAGGCTCGCGTTCCGGCCCGAACTCAGGCCCGAGACAGGCTGCCGGTCCGGGACCACGCACGCGTCGCCCGAGCGCCCATGCGGTTGGGGATGAACCGTTGGTCAGCCTGCAGGCTGGTGCACAGTCTCATGCTCTGGCCATCCAAGCCAATGCGCAACTGGCCGCTGTCATCCTGGACAAACCGACGACACATCCAAACGTCTTTCGCAAACGCATTCGCAACATCGAAGGCTCACCACGCCGCGGTGATTGGGTGGCGGTCTACCATACCCACGAGGTAGCCGAACCCGAGTTGTTCGCTTATGGCCTCTACAATCCCAAGAGCGAGATTGCGCTGCGCATCGTACGTTGGGGACAATTGGTACCCGACAATGATTATTGGGATCAATGCCTTGAGAATGCCTTGGCGCTGCGTTGTGATGTGCTCAAGCTGGACAGTACCACCGACAGCTATCGAGTGCTGCATGGTGAAGCCGATGGCGTACCAGGACTGGTCATCGATCGATACGCCGATGTGTTAAGCGCCGAGGTCTTCAGTTTGGCTATGGGCTCGCGTGCTCAAGCCATCCTGGAACGACTGGGCGCTCGATTAGGTACAAAGCATTGGTTGATTCAACCAAGTCCTCAATTGGCCAGTCAAGAAGGTGCCACGTTTAAGCCGTGGGGCAGCGCCAACTTGCCATCGCAGGTCACGATCACGGAACATGGCACTCGTTATCGAGTGCATTTTGGCACGGGCCATAAAACTGGTTTCTTTTGTGACCAGCGTGAGAATCGACTCCGCGTCGCGGAATTGTGTGGCGGCAAGTCGGTGCTGGACGTGTGCTGCTACACCGGCGGCTTTGCAGTCATGGCCGCCAAACGCGGTGGAGCCAGCGAAGTCACGGGCATTGACCTGGACGAAGCACCACTGGAACAAGCCAAACAGAATGCGGCCTTGAACGATGTACGTGTGAAGTTCACGCAGGCCGATGCGTTTGCCTACATGCGCGATATGCTGCGCGCGGGCAAGCAGTACGACATGGTCGTGCTTGACCCACCTAAACTGATTCGTTCACGAGCCGAGATTGAAGAAGGTTCCAAGAAGCACTTCGATCTAAATCGACTAGCCATGCAACTGGTGCGGCCTGGTGGCCTGATGCTCACTTGTACCTGCGCTGGTCTGCTACCTGAGGAAGAGTTCATTCGCTTGGTGCGCAGTGCAGCGCGTAGCTCAACGCGTTCAGCCGAATCGCCGCATGCCCTGCCCCGCCCCATGCAAATTCTCGCTCGCACAGGCGCTGCCGCTTGCCACCCTGTATCGGGCAACTGCCCCGAAGCCGAGTATCTCAACGCCATGTGGTTGCGGTTGGGCTAAGTACAGCGACACGGCCGAGTCAGGATAAAAGCGAGTCAGATGAAAACGAGTCGTGATTGGACGAGTCGCGGAGCGACTCGTCTACAGGCGCACGGACATCTTCGCATCCGAGTCGATCGAGCCACTGCGTACGCCCGTGCGTCGCCAGTTATCGGGGCGATCTTTGCCAACACTGATCGAGTATTCACCAGCCGCAAAGACGGGTGGCCTGAAGCTCTTGCCTCGAACACGCAACGAGTACACCACTTCACCTGTATCTTGCCGAGTGACTTGTACGACAGGCGATTCGACGTTCTCGAACACCAACTCGGGTAGGTAAGCGATTGGTTTACGACCATCGTTGTCGCGCATGGCGATCGTGATAGGCCAGCCTGGATACTGCGTGCGTTGTCCGGCAACTTCAAATCGTGGCCAACATTCAAAGGTAATTTGTTGCTGCCGTTTATCGAATCGTACCAGGCCATACCCGTCACCACGCCGCTGTTCATCAGTGATGTCGGTCGGATTAGCATAGGCCATCATCGAGATGGGATTGCCTAATCCATCTTTGAAATCGCCGGTCCAAGGCAGTGGACTGCCAGCCACGGGGTTGGGGCCGGGCTGTTCATTTTCTGGATGCCACCAGCGTCCGTAAATCGTGTTCACCAATGCCGGACTGGTGAATCCGTATGGGCCATCTCCGAACTGATCAATGCCATGTTTGACGACTACAGCCAGGTGCTGATCGCCGCACAGATGCACCGCCTGTACGCGCCGCAAATCTTCCAGCGCTTGACGACGCGGCGTTTGGGGCCAACCATTACAGTCTAGATCTGCCAACAAGCGATCATTGCGTTTTCCATGCATATGCACGGCACCACAAAATGCGGTTTGCGACAAAACAGCTTTGACTTCTGCGCCGGTCCAATCCGCCGACCAATCGCGCAAGAACTTATGTTGCCTTTCGCCTAATAACTGTAGCCCCGGCACATCGATCGACTTGGGATCATATTTGGGATCATTGATATGGTCCGGACGAGGCCCCATCTTCGGTATCTTGCCGGCAGGTCCCGACTTGAATGTGCGATCCTCGAGGATGGCAAAGTCGATGCCGCCTAAACGTAGACGTGTAAAGTAAACGCCAATGCCACGCTCGATCGGTTCAGGATCCACCGGGTCAGGCAAGTGCCAGGTTTGTTGTCGTTGAACAAGATTCACATACTCTACTGGATAAAAATAGCCGCCGTCCGCGTTGCCACTAAGAGTTGAACGTCGTCCGTTCTCGCCCCAGAGATTGGGATGGCCAACATCGTGATCATCCGGAATCGTAATGGTCGGTCGATCGCGAATAATATCGCGAAACTGCAAACCAAACTCGATCCAACCAGCAGTATGTTCGGTGTGTCGATACGTCTGATCGCCTGCGAAGAACAGCAAGTCCGGATCCTGAGCCTTGAGGTGGTCGACAATCTCGGCGCGCGCCCCCGTGGTGCGACTGGAATTGCACGACATGTTGGCGACCACGATGACATCTTTGTCCCGCGGGTCTCGACGAATCAAACCCTCGAATATGGCATCTTTTCCATGACGCACTCGATACCTCACGTCTTGAGTGTCATCCCATTTCTCGATTCGAAAATGCGAGCTCCAACCGGGATAGATGACTGGCTGCCTGGCAACTTCTATCCATTCGTTTTCTTTCTGCAGTTCCAGTCGAGTCTCGCGTGGCTCGTCAGGCTTCAGCGGATAGAGCTGCGCCGTCAGCTTCAACGTACCGCGATCCTGGGTATACAAAGCAAATGCCAGTACTTGATCGCGAGGCACGTCCATCGGGGGTGGAGGATTCGCGCCCTTGGGCAGAGGTTTCATCCACCATTGCCCCACAGCCAACGAGTCCAGATTTGGAAAGTCGGTACCAAATGGCTTGCCATTTGTTTGCGCCTGTAAGGGCCCGCCCCGCCACAAGGCCAACAATGCACTAAGTTTGATAAATAGTCGACGAGTGAAATTCATGATGAGTAGTTGATCGAAGAGTTGTTCGGATTATCCACCTGTTAGCCGCATTCACCTGATTGTAATACAAGCCTGAACCGGCGAGTGTTGCGCAGTAGTAGCAGCAGCAAACTAACCCTCCCGCTGCGTAGCAGTGGGAGGGTCGCCCCGCGGCAGCGTGGGCGGGGAGGGGGCCGGCCTCGACTAACCACGCATGACGCGCGAACTACCCCTCCGGCGGCGTAGCAGCGGGAGGGTCGACCCGCGGCAGCGTGGGCGGGGAGGGGGCGTGCCTCGACTAACCCAT
>JADLDX010000188.1 GCA_020846515.1 Pirellulaceae bacterium | reverse complement strand
GAACGCTGGGGACGACATTGGATGGACGTGTGGCGATATAGCGACTGGTACGGCCGGCGCGATGCGAACGATGTACGCAACAGTGCTTCGCAAATGTATCGTTGGCGGAACTGGATTGTCCAATCGTTGAACAAAGGGCAAGGCTACGATCGGATGCTGCAATCGATGCTGGCCGCCGACGAGTTGTTTCCGGAAGACTACGAGGCTGGCGTGGCCACAGGCTACTTGATACGGAACTACTATTCGCTCAACCCAAACGATTGGATGCGCAACACCGTGGAACATACCGGCAAAGCGTTTCTGGGGTTGACGTTCAATTGCGCTCACTGCCATGACCATAAATACGATCCGATCGAACATGAGGACTATTTCCGCATGCGGGCATTCTTCGAGCCCATCTTTATTCGGCAGGACAGACTGCCCGGCGAATCTGACCCAGGACCATTTCAGGACTATACCTACGCAGGCAGTCGAAGTGTGCAACGCTTGGGCGCAGTGCGCGTGTACGACAAGCAGCTTGATGCGCAGACCTGGTTCTACACGGGAGGAGATGAACGGAACCGAGTGAAGGAGCGCGGCTCGATCCCTCCAGGTGTCCCCGCGATCCTGCAGCCCGAAACGCTCAAGATCGAACCGGTTGCTTTACCACCCGCGGCCTGGTATCCCGGACTGCGTCCCGAAATTCAGGAGACATTGTTGGCCGACGCCCAGCGCGTGGTGACGACCGCCGAAGAAGCATTGGCCAGCGTCCCTGTTCCAGAAGCCATCACCCAATTCACCAGCGGCGCTACCCACAAGGCTACTGACCCAACATCCTCTAAAGAAGTTGTTGAAGCAGCACACGAGATTTCTAATTCAGACGAATTGGCTCAAGCTGAAGTTGCTTATGCCCAGGCGCTGGAACAAGCCAGATCCGTTGGTCGCCCCGGTGCGCTGGTGGGCGAGCAGTCGCTGCTGCTGGACGCCACCAAAGGCAGAACAATTCTACAAAACGGTTTGGCATCTCTTTCCGCATTGGATGATGGTCTGACAATTTCGTTTGAGCTGCTGATCCTTCAAGATGCGCATGTCAACTTCCAATTGGTTAAGGACAGTCAGCAAGGTTTGACTGCCGATTTCGTGGGCTGGGAAAAAGGCCGCATCTTGGCTTACAAGACCGGCGCGGCGGATGCGGTTGAAGTCGGCAAGTATGACGTGGCTGCCGGACAAACTCGCTTTCAGGTCTCGTTCACGCTTCAGCCGAAAATGGATGAAGCTCATCTGACGGTCCGATCAATGACCGATGGAGTGCTGTTGGTAGAGAACGTATCGACAAAGATGAACGGCTGGACTCCAATCGGCAATGACCTGCAAACGATCAGCTTCGATGCCCGGCCAGGTAGTGTCGCGGTGATCGATAGTGTTCACATCTCGCCACCATCCGCAGAGAGTCAATCCTCAAAACCGTTGTTGGCCTTTGACTTTGAACCGCCTGAGTACCACGACGGTGCCTCGCCACTGGGAATGGATGGTTGGCAAGGTTCGAAGATCTCCGAGAGCGGTGGCATACTGATCGTCTCTAAAGCAGCGAGCAATCAAGAACTGCGAGAGGCTGCTGAGAGATTGCGTCTTGTGCGGCGCAAGGCGAGCGCACCAGCGTTGCGGCGGCAAGCGGCTGAGGCACGCGTGAAGGCGGCTAACGCAGAATTATCTAGCCTGGCTGCCCGCATCGCGGCCGAGCGGGCGCGATACATCGAACAGTCACCGGTAAACGAGTTGGCGAACTTGATGCGAACGGCGAGTGTCGCGGAGCGGCAGGCCAGGCTCTTGCGCGCTGAAAGCGATGTGCTGTCTCACGATGTCACGCTGTTGGACGCTGAAGCGAAGCCAGCTGATAGTGTGAAGCCAGCTGATAGTGTGAAGCCAGCTGATAGTGCGAAACGCACGAAAGAGATTGAAGCGGCGAACGGTGGTTTGGCGACTGCGCGGGCGGCGGTCGAGAAGGCACGCGCTGCGCTGGCCGACGAGAAGCTGGCGGAGACTTACGCGCCGTTGTCGGCCCAGTTTTTACGTGAGAGCACCGGTCGCCGTCGGGCACTGGCGCAGTGGATCACGCGCCGCGACCATCCTCTGACGGCCCGCGTGGCCGTGAATCATCTTTGGGCGAGGCATTTTCGCTCGCCGTTAGTGGCCAGCGTTTACGACTTCGGTCGTAATGGCGAGCGGCCCACGCATCCGGAATTGCTCGATTGGCTAGCGGTCGAATTCATGGAGCAGGGCTGGGATATGAAGCACCTGCAAAGGTTGATCGTCACCAGCGCAGCCTATCGAAGAGTCTCTTCCGTTGGCGCGGCTGATCGATCGGTGGTCATCGATCCTGAAAACAGATGGCTCTGGCGGATGAATTCCTGGCGGATGGAGTCTGAAGTCGTGCGCGATAGCTTGCTGTACGTTGCCGGGCGTCTCGAGTTGACTCAAGGCGGCGTCGAACTGGAAAACAAAGAGGCACTGACGACCAACCGCCGCACGTTGTACTACAGCAGCTATCCCGAGGCGGGCGGCAAGAGCGCGCTGGGCGAACTGTTCGATGCCCCCGATCCGCTCGACTGCTATCGCCGCGCCAGTAGCATCGTTCCTCAACAAGCATTGGCCTTGACCAATAGTGATCTCGTTCATCAGTCGAGCGTGGCGATCGTTAAAGCATGGCAAGAGTCAACAGGCTCAGTAGCTACTATAGGTTCAGTGACTACATCAGACGCAGCAGCGGACACCAACGTCGACGTCACCGATCGATTTATCAGTGAACTATTTGATCAGGTTCTATCGCGATCGCCAAGTGAAGCTGAACGAATCATCTGCCGGGAAACCATGCTTCGTCAACAGCAATTGGCGACCGACCCGCAGTCCCCCGCAGCGATCACTCAGGCCCGCGAGAGCCTCGCGCGCATCCTGCTCAATCACAACGACTTCGTCACGGTGAGGTAACTATGCGCGTTCCACGCAGGGCATTTCTTTCGGATCTCGGCATGGGCATGACCGGCATGACACTCGGCGCGATGTTAGCCGAGGACGGGATTGTACGCGCTTTGGATACAACCACGGACGCTACAACATCAACCGGTACAACGGTTGATGCGCGTGCGTCGACGCACTTCCCCGCGAGAGCCAAGTCGGTCATATGGATCTTTCTTTCCGGTGGCTATAGTCACATGGAAACGTTTGATCCTAAGCCGGCGCTTAACCAATACGCTGGCATGACGTTCGATAAGACGCCGTTCGCGAACCCCGTTCATTCGCCGTTGCACAAGAAGCGATTTCGTTCTGTCCCATCGGAAGACATTAACGTGCGCGATGTCTATCCCACGATCTTCCCGATGCAGGTCGGCTGGAAGAAATGCGGTGAAAGCGGTATCGAGATCACCGATTGGTGGCCACATCTGGCGAAACATGTCGACGACCTGTGCCTGGTGCGCAACTTGTGGACTACCGATAACGACCATGCTGCTGAAAACCAGTTTCATACCGGGCGACACAAACTGGACGAATCGCAACCGAGTATCGGTGCTTGGGCTCACTATGGACTTGGAGCATTAAACGAAAACTTACCGAAGTTTGTCGTGCTGGGCGGACCGACGCGATCGGATACGAGAGAATCCATCGACGCGCTCTACTTGGGCCCGCAGTACACGGGAATTCCATTGTCACTCGATCCGACGAATCCACTCCCGTTTGCGCAGCGACAGGCCGGTCAGACATTGGCGCAGCAACAACAAGAGTACGAGGCAATTGGGCGCTTGAACGAACTGGCGGCGGTGGAGTATCCCGAAGACCAGGCACTGCGGGCACGCATTCGCTCTTATGAATTGGCCTTTAGGATGCAGGCCGCAGTGCCGGAGGCTGTCGATCTCGCGCAGGAAACCGAAGCCACTACGAAACTGTACGGGTTGGACAACGCCACGACGAAGGTGGCTGGTCAACGGTTACTGGCCGCGCGGCGATTGGTCGAACGCGGAGTACGATTTGTACAAGTCTTCCCATCCCCTTATGGTTCGTGGGATTCGCATCAGAAGCTCAAAGATAATCACACACGATTATGCGGCAGCGTGGATTTGCCCGTCGCCGGTTTGATTCAGGATCTGAAGCAGCGTGGGTTGCTGGACGATGTCGTGGTGGTATTCGGCACAGAGTTTGGCCGCACGCCGGGACTCGAACTGCGCGGCGGCGGGAATACCGGCCGCGATCACCACCCCAACGGCTTTACGGTGTGGTTGGCCGGCGCCGGTCTAAAGAAGGGCCATGTCCATGGTGCCACGGATGAACTGGGTTACCATGCCTTGGGCGAAGGGCATTATGTCACCGACTTGCATGCCACCGTGCTGCATCTGATGGGACTGGACAATCGCCGCCTCGAGAGTCCTGGCCGTAAACGTCTAGACATCGATCACGGCCGAGTAATCGACGAGATCTTCCTGTAGTCGAGCGCCTTTGTGGTCGAGTTGCTCCGCAACTCGACTAGAACAAGACGAGTGTTCTTGTAGCCGAATTGCTCCGCAACTCGACTAGATTGACACGAGTCGCGGAGCGATTCGTCCACGAATACCACACGAGTCGCGGAGCGATTCGTCTACGGGACGTCGCGGAGCGATTCGCCTACTTATCCGCTGGCGCTCGCCAGTAAATTCGAAACGCAGTATCGGCCGTGTTGTTCGGTTGGGCAGTGCTCAAGCTGCGCTTGCCGGTTGTTCGGTCGATGTTCACGAAGCCAAGCGGTGCTGTAGTGTGCTTATGCACTTCCAGTCGCTGTCCATTTGGTCCTTGCAGCGTACCCATCAACGAAGAGTTTTCGTTACTCATAGAGACGGGTTGGCACGCAATCAATTCGTGCAAGAACGCCGCATCAGTTGTGGTGGGCAGCGCTACAAAAGAGCCGCCAGCAGCCAACGTCAGCCAAGGATCTGTGCCGCTAACGGAACACAGCACGGCTTTGTCGGGATATCGGAGCCGCAGTCGACGAACGCCCAGTGCCAGACTTTCGGCGGATGCGTTTTTGGAACCTTGCCATAAACGAAGTTGTTGTCGAGGGGCCAGGTTTTGGCCACCTGGAGGATCAACCAGTTGACCATCGCGTGTTGGCCACCAGTACTTCATATCAATCGCATCAACCACCGAGCTTAGTGCGGGTTTCTGTAAGACCGCCTCTTGAACATCGCGAGTCGTACTGAGGATCACGATCACATTGCGAGCATGTTCTCGTTCCCATGTGGCTACCGTTTCAAGCCAGAATTCAACAAAGTGTTGCGGTCCGGTAAACTCTTCGCCGAGCAGCATGACTACGTTGGTATGGTGCCCCAGCACATCTAAACAATGTCGAATGTAGAGCGTATGCAATTCGCGGCGCACAGGATGGGAAACGTCATAAAATTCATCCGCCATGAAGACACGTTTGCGATTCTCATAAATGGGCGGTTCCGGGAAACCAGTGGCTTGGAGACAATTCGCAGGCCTCCATGCAAAGTCAGCCCAATGGGCACCTGCCTCGAGAATGTTGTGCTGAAAGTACATAGAGTACATCAGTACCAAACCTCGCTGATCAGCTTGGGTTGCAAAGTCAGCCAGGCGATCGAAGTACCATGCGTTGAAGCGTGTCAGATCATATTTGCTCAGACCGTCCCAGGCTTGACCTTGTCCGCTTCGCGCCCAGGGTTGCTCGTAAAAGGGTGGCCAGACATCCGCGCTGGCTCGACGTACCATTTGATGATCATCGCGGCGGCGGTCGTACCACAAGCCCCAATGTTGTTCGAGCGCTACGGCATGTCGAGCTTGCATCTGATCGGCGATATCGTCAACCGAATCCGTGTAATAACGCTGGTTAATGCCCGGTACAAAACGCAATAGGTTTGGTCCAAACTCGGCCACTTTGGCTGGCAGCAGCGTGCCTCGCCACCACGCTTGCGTTTGACGCGTGCCGATAGCCAGTTGATTGCCAATCGTGAACCATCCATTTTGAATACGCAATGGGTGCCGCGCGTCGGCAGGCGAATTGGCAACACGCGCATCATCCAGGTTTGTAATTGAATCAGGCGTCTTTATTGTCTCGCAGTCAATTGGCACTGGCGCTCGTAATTGGTTGATCGTTAACACGGCATCTGCAGACTGCTTTCCAACTCGCTGAGCTAATTGAGCCTGCATAAGGCTGTCGGGCGAGACGAACTCGTTCATGGCCTGCCAGGCTCCGTCGCCGATAAACTCGCCCCACACCCCGACTGCCCAGTTAAAGGCTAGCGGAGGTTGGCGGCACTCGATCACGGGTGCCACGCAGTTCCAAAACATACAGTTTCCAGCGGACCAGCCCGCGCCTTGGGCGCTGGTCTCACGATTGGTCAAAGCCAAACCACCGCCATCAATGTTGACGTTGTCATAGAGCACACCCGTGGACCAGTGGCCCAGCGGGCCGCTCCAATGCGACGCGCGCGTGGCCTCACAGTAACTAAAGACATTTGGGCCAGGCGTTAAATATCCCACGGCAAAGTCATGGCGGCCATCATAAGCCTGACATCGCAAGAACAAGCATTGTTGACCATAAGTCAAATAGGTTTGTCGGCGCCAGGCAGCCTTTTCAGAAACCGGTTGAGTCGATAAGCAATCGGCCACAGTGATGCAACGACTATTGCGACCTATCAATACGGCCGAGCCGACAAATTGTTGAGTGGTTATGCCACGCACCCAAGCCTGATTTACTCGGTCAAGCTGTATCGCATCCCAAGCATGTTGCTCGTCATGTGGATTCGTTTTCGTGTCTGCCCAACTGACTAATCTCAAATTTTCAATGCCCAGGAAAGATCCCCAGAGTTCTTGGAGTCCTTCGGCCAACACAGCTTGGGCCTGGGCGTGTTCAGGATCCAGAGCGCTGGTCAATGGTACATCCAGTTCGACGCGGTTGTTGTCAACCTTGACTATGGTGCGTAGCCATAGTTGGTCGTGCGTATCAGGTTTCCAATCCAACCAAGATCCGCGCGGGTCGTCGGAGGACATGCGATTCATCTTTAAGGCAGCGATCCAGCGCTCCGTGGCCGGGTGTCGGATGACGATGTCTTGCCCGACCGAAAACTTTTCGCTTGATGCAAGTTGAAGCTCTCGCGCTCCTAACGGCACATAGCCCACAATGTTGGAGGTTGGCCGACTAGTGCTGGTGGCCAGTTCATCCAAACCGAAGGTATCGCGGACAATACTCTGCTGGTGGCCACCAACCTGAATAAGAGCCCGCCGATCGCGACCCGTGGCCACGATGGTTGTGGTTTGGCCCTTGACGGTACTGCCTCGTAAGACGACATGGTCACCGTGAAGCCGAATGCAGCCTGAGACGAAAAATGTTCCTGGGCCGAGTACTAAAGCACCACGCCAACCATCAGCATCCTTGGGCATAGCCGCCAGTTCATTGAGTGCTTGCTGAATGGCTCGAGTATCATCGCCCCCACCAGGCTGCAATTGGATTCGGGTTTTGACCTGCGGCAGAGGCGTCTCGCTGTATCGATAGCCGCTGTAAGAATAGTCAGGCAGTTGGTCGCCGCGATCATTGGCTGAAGTGGCAAACTTGTCGTTCTCAAAGGTGATGGCCGGAGGGTCGGCATGAACCGTGCTGGCCGTGCTGATTGCGATGGCCAGCGTCACCAACCATGCAGGTAGATGTTTCGAAGTAGATGAGGTCATAAGCACAGGCGGATCCCATAGGAAAGCTGGCGGCGAATTATTCAACATAGTGAGATGGCAGCTGTTTGCCAAGCAGCGTCCTTGTAGTCGAACCGCTCCGCGGCTCGACGAAATCCTGCCGAGTCGCGGAGCGATTCGTCTACGACGTAGTCGAACCGCTCCGCGGCTCGACGAAAAAACTGACGAGTTGCGGAGCAATTCGTCTACGCTTGAATGTCCCATCACTTTCGTTAGATTGACGGAACCCTGATATCTCACTTTGAGCTTTTGGGGAGGCGGACCTTCTCAGAATCTGATCTAGATCGACTATGCCAAGCATCTATAAAGCAGCCGGCCTTGTTGGGCTAACTTTCGTCCAGCTATTCGCTTTACCAATGTGCTTGGGTCTATTGAACGCCCAAGAAGCTGTGCCCGTTCTCAAGCGTGTCAGTTGGCCCAAATTGCGTGAAGTGCAATGGGACGATCATTCGTTTTGGGGGCAGCATCAGCGCGTCTGCCGGTCGAGCACGTTGCCGGCGATGACGGAGTTAATGGAGGGCACCGAGCATTCGCACTTTATCGAGAACTTTCGTATCGCTGCTGGCATGAAGTCCGGAAAACATCGTGGCCCCGATTGGAATGATGGCGATACTTACAAATGGCTAGAAGCTCTGGCCGCAGCCTATGCGGTCGATCCACAGCCGCAGCTCAAACAAACGATGGATGAGGCCATTCGTATCATTGCGAAGGCCCAGCGGTCGGATGGATACCTGCACACGCCGGTGCTGATTGCGCAAAAGCTAGATCCATCTTCGTCGCGGGCTTTGGGCGATCCGAGCCA
This sequence comes from Pirellulaceae bacterium, assembly GCA_020846515.1. Lineage (GTDB taxonomy): Bacteria > Planctomycetota > Planctomycetia > Pirellulales > Pirellulaceae > Aureliella. Next base: position 948 of record JADLDX010000188.1, on the reverse strand, counting down.
GTTTGAAATGTACAATTTTGGTCACCTGATGACAGCCGCTTGCGTCCATTTCGAATCGACCGGTGAGCGTCAGTTCTTGGATGTCGCCATTCGCGCAACTGATTTTTTACATGAACAGTTTGCCAAGCCAGACAGTCAGTTGGCTCGTCATGCCATTTGCCCAGCGCACTACATGGGCTTGATCGATCTCTATCGAACCACGCACGATGCCAAGTGGCTGCGTCTGGCGACGCACCTGATGAACATGCGTGACTTAGTACAAGGCGGCGACGATAATCAAGATCGACTTCCACTGCGCGAGCAACGTGAAGCGGTTGGTCATGCGGTTCGCGCCAACTATCTGTACGCTGGTGCGGCCGATCTGATGATCGAAACCAACGACCGTTCGCTGTGGCCAGCGTTGGAAGCTTGTTGGTCGAGTGTGCAGTCGAAAAAAATCTACATCACCGGCGGATGCGGCGCGCTATTCGATGGCGCTTCGCCTGACGGGTCCAAGCAACAATCTTCCATCACGCGCATCCATCAAGCCTACGGGCGAAACGACCACTTACCTAACGCCACGGCCCACAACGAGACATGCGCAGCGATTGGCAACGTCTTATGGACCCAGCGTCTGTGGCAAGCTCAACCTGAAGCCCGATACATCGACGCTTTGGAGACGTCGCTGCTGAACGCAGTACTAGCTGGGGTCAGTTTGGATGGGCAACGTTACTTCTATACCAATACGTTGCGGCAACTAGATACGATGCCCGTAGAATTGCGTTGGTCGCGGGAACGCAAATCTTGGATTACTTGTTACTGTTGTCCGCCCAACGTCGCCCGTACGATCGCCAGTATGCATCGTTTGGCCTACGCCTATGATGACCAATCCCTGTGGCTCTTGTTGTATGGTTCCAATCGATTGCAGGTCCAGTTGTCGGATGGTTCATCGCTCAAAGTCGAGCAACG
>JADLDX010000187.1 GCA_020846515.1 Pirellulaceae bacterium | reverse complement strand
CCCCTATCTTCTGAAGAAGGCGGAACTGATCGAACAGTACCTTCAGCGGTAGGCGGTCCCTGCGAGTTTTCAGTGCCTTTATCCGGAATCGGACAGGTCGCTGGGCTGCGTTGCCCAGCGATGGTGTTGGGACCGCACTGGCCCATCCACTCTGGCCCATCCACTCTGGCCCATCCACTCTGGCCCATCCACTCTGGCCCATCCACTCTGGCTCACCTACCCTGGCCCATCCACCCTGGCGATGTCTGTGGTATAGTAGCGGCCCATGAATCAGCCTTCTGCAATAATCACCTTCTGCTAGTCGCTTGGGAGCCCAACGATGCAAACCAGAGACGCCATCAAACTTGGAATCGACACCGCCCAGATGGTCTGTATGGCCTACTTGAGCGATCTATCGGATGCCGAATTCCTCAAGCGACCACATCTCCAGTGCAACCATCTTAACTGGCAGGTGGGCCATTTGATCAATTCCGAATATGACATGCTCAAGGCTATTTCTGTGGCCGGCTTGCCAGAGTTACCCGCAGGTTTTGCGGCCAAGTATCAAAAAGAAAACGCAGTGCATGACGACCCTAGTCGTTTCTGCACCAAAGACGAATTGATGGCCACCTACCAAACGGTGCGCCAAGCGGCCCTGACAGCCCTGGCCAACGTTCCCGAAACCGATTGGGAAAAGGAAACCGGTATCAGCTACGCTCCGACTGTTGCCGCCATGTTCACGATGATCGGGGCTCACTGGATGATGCACTGTGGCCAATGGGTTATCGTGCGTCGACAATTGGGCAAACCCGTCGTTATTTAATGCCCGAATGCAAATATAAACGGCACGGGTAAAGACAGTACGAGTGATAAGCTGGCTGAGTTTTTTTCTGATCAAGAGGCATGCCGATGCTCGATGAACAATCGCGACGCGACGATTTCCCGGGGCTGACCGGTATTCATTACCTGAACACAGCGGCCGAGAGTATACCGCCGCGTAGCGTGGGTGAGGCCTTGCAAGCCTATTGGCGGGACAAGCAACTGGGGATGCAAGGACGCCATGCGCACTTTGCCGCCGTGGAAGCCTGTCGGGAAGTAGCCAGCCGCATGATTGGCCTGGCCACGAATGAAGTCTCTTTCTGTTCGTGCAGCTCTGAGGCCTATAACCTTCTCGCTTCGGCATTGGCGCTGAAGCCTGACGACGAGGTGGTCCTGAATGACCTCGACTTCCCTGCCGGTGCCACGCCCTGGTTGGCCACCGCTGAACCGCCTCAAACCAAACTCTGGAAATCGCGCAGTGGGCAGTTGATCATCGATGATCTGGTTCAACTGCTTAGCCCCAAAACGGCCCTGGTGCAGTTGTCGCTGATTAGCTTCTACAACGGCCATCGCGTCGATTGGGATCGCGTGGTCGCGGCCGTGCGCCAACATGCGCCACAAGCCATTCTATCGCTCGATGTGACTCAGGCCTTGGGACGAGTCCCAGTGGATGTCCGCGCGGCGGACATTGCAATCTCGAGCACCCACAAGTGGACCTTGGGCGTGCACGGTGGCTGTGTGGTGGGAATCCCAGCGGCCAGCGCTTCGCGGCTGACGACACAGGCCGGCGGTTGGTATCACATCGAAAATGCTTTCGCGGCAGACCGGTTCCAGAGAAGCAACGTAAAAACTGGAGCAGCCAGTTACTCTGTGGGCATGCCTAACTTTGCCGCTCTCTACGCGCTCAATGCCGCGTTGCGTTACGTGGAAGGCGTGGGGATCGACAACATCGGCAAGCAGGCTGATCCCTTAGTGGCTACGCTCGACAGCGACCTGCGCAAATTGGGACTGCAGCCGATGTGTCCACTCGACCCACGCTTGCCCACCGGCATCGTTGCGTTTCAACATGAACGCAGCGACGCCATTCACGCCGCGCTGCTGGCCGAGAAAACACATGTCATGCATCACGCAGGCCGCGTGCGCATCGCCGTCCATGGCTACAACACGATAGACGACATTCAAACGCTGATTACGGTGTTATCTCAGTTTGCCTAGTCTAACCCGCCTAACCCTCCCGCTGCGTAGCAGCGGGAGGGTCGCCCCGCGGCAGCGTGGGCGGGGAGGGAGCCTCCCGTGCTAACCAAAGCATGAAGTACTTAGCTGCGGACTCGTCTGTGCGGCGCACGCACCCTCCCCGAAAAAACAGGCTGCAGTAGCGCCTGTTTTTTCGACCCTCCCGGGCGCTGCGCTGGGAGGGTTAGTTCTGCTGCGGATGCGACGCACGCGCGTCCGTCGTACCAGTTCAACTCAACCAAAATCAAAACCTACGCGAAGAATACCTTGGCGGCCGTGTCGCGCAGGATGGCTTGACGCTCCGCTGCAGACAGCTCCGGCAAATGGTTGCGTACCAGATCGATCGAAGCGGCGTAGGTATGACCTTCTTGAACTTGATATGGACAATCTGATGCCCACATCAATCTCGAAGCGCCATATTCTTTAACCAAGCGCATGATCATCGGCACCAGGTCGGTATAGGGTGCTTTCTTGGCTCCCAATGCATAAAAGGCCGATGTCTTGACATACACATTCGGGAACTTGGCCAGTCGACATAGATTGTCCAAGTCGGCTGTTTCCACTTTGCCACTCACGCCGATGCGAGCAAAGTGATCAATGACCACGCGCGTGCGCGGATACTGTTTGATCATCGCTTCCACGGCCGGTAACGCATCGGGATTGGCCAGTAAACACATCGACTGTCCGGTATCGGCCGCCGTGCTCCACATGCTCTTCATACCCGCCGAACCAGACCAGCCTTCCGCTTTGACTTTGTCGGTATACAGTCGGAATCCCAGCACACCCAAGGCGCGCAGCTCTTTCATTTTGGCCGGTGTATCTGCCTGGCTTTCGTCGACGATGGCTACACCAGCGAACACGCCTGGATACTTCTTCATCACCGCCAGCATGTAACTGTTGTCGTATTTGTAGAAGCTCATCTGAATGAGCACGATGCGTGACACTCCAGAGGGCTTGCAATGCGCAAACAGCTCTTCGGGCGTAAAGCTGGGCGGTACCATGTCTTTAACCTTGAAGTCGCCGCTCAGTGGATACTGCTGCGTATCGGGTGTCCAAACATGGACATGCGCATCGATGCAATCGCTCGCTTGGGGCGCCCCAGAAACAGTCTCTCCGAGCGAGACGGCTACTGCGCCAGCCAATACGGCACCGGAAGATCTATTGATAAACGTTCGACGGTCTAACATGGCGGGGACCTCTTAGGTGAGAAAGATTGAAGAGTTCCCCATTGTAAACCCCCAGCCCCCCGTTTAACAGTCAGCCGCAGGCGTACCGAATCGTTTAACAGTCAGCCGCAGGCGTACTGGATGTTTACAGTCAGCCGCAGGCGTACTGAATCGTTTAACAGTCAGCCGCAGGCGTACTTGGCTAGCTACGGCGTAGGCGTACCGGCGATCGAGTACGCCTACGGCTGACTGTTAAACGAATAAACGAATCGATCGAGTACGCCTACGGCTGACTGTTAAACGAGAGCCATTTAGCCCGCCATGCGGTCGCTGCTGGAGCTCGACTGCATCTCTTCGACGCTGGCGCGATGGCGATATTGCATCAAGTAGGCATCTTCCGGCGAATCTTCGTAGAAGCTGCGGAGCACCGAGATGGCACGAAAGCCCCGTTGCCGGAAGAAAATCTGCGCATCGAGATTGGTCTCACGCACTTCCAACATAATTCGATTGCGGCGGTCGACGGTCAACTTGCTAGCCAACTTCTCGATCATGGCAGTGCCAATGCCCATACGGCGCATGCCACCACCGACGGCAAAGTTCAGCAAATGGAGACGGTTCTTGTGCAATTCATAGATCATGAACCCAGCCACTTGCGTGTCTCTTTCAGCCACCATGCCGATACAATTGCGTTGACGCAAACAGCGAATAAACTCCTCTTCGCTCCAAGGAAACTCAAAGCTCTGCTGTTCTATATCCAGAACAGAGGGCATGTCTCGGCGAATCATCCAACGGATATTGGTGTACTGAGTGGTACTTCCTGCACCCTGCATTTGCATTGCTCCCTGCAACTTTCTTGGGCTGGTCGGTAAGAATCAAGAGTATCAAAAAACGACTTGCCAGCCAAGATGAAAACTCGACGCACGTCGTACGCTGGACGTGCCTAATGCCCCAGAATGCCGGTCGGCTCCGGGGCTTCGATATTGGTTAATCTTCCAGCGATTCGTTCCGCTAAACGACGTTCTAACTCCAGGTCCCGGCCCGCGCCGGCTGGATACCAGTCAATCGTCATCGGCAAATCATTCAGCACATTGGCCGTGCGCACCACACTGCCATCATGCCGCTGGACCGACGATCCAGCCGTAGGATATTGAGAATGATCTACATCCTCTTTCTCCTTAACAACTTTCACGTCTATCAAATATCCATCTGCACCCGGTACAACCTTGACAAAGGCGGTCCGGCGAATGGTTTGAAATGTACTTTGGATCCGTTCAAACCCCCTGGTGGAGTCGCCTCGCCAGGGTTCGAACAGCGTGCCACCAATTTCCGGAAAGGTCTCTAAACGCCCCTCCATCCAAGCCGCACTATCGCGCCGAACTCGGGTTTCAGATTTAATGCGAAAGTAATCATCCACCGTATCGACCACCTGCGACCAAACCAACTCTGGATCCGCCGGTCCCACTTGGAATGGATTGACCAACGGCACCTCAACTTGTGGTGCGCGACGCGGTCCCTGAAAGAAGTGATGACAGCCCGTCGCCGTGACTACGAGTGCGCTCGCATTAACCAGCCACGCTCGACGATTCACTTGAACTCCTTCCATGGACACTAACATTTTCGCGCCCACGCTTGGGGCTGCGCGTAGTGTCCAAGAAGCTGCCTTAAAAGGCAAGATCGAAAACAGGGCCTAAGTCAGCCAGTGAGTTCGCAGCGGGCTGACAGACAGAAAAAGGGCGACAGAAAAAGAAAGCGGCTTAAGGCAGCGAATAGTTTGTACTGCACTCTTGCCCGAGTTCAAACAGAGATGATTGGCAAGAGTGCCCGAGCTACCTGGGCTGGGACAACAATGTTGTCCCGCTGCCCCCAAAAAAAAGCCGATGCCCCCACCGGTGTTCGCTTTGGCGGCGAGTGCCTACCCTTGAGCTGGCACACCGCTACCCAGTTGGGCTAATACCTGCAAAACTCCGTTTAGATGAGCCAAGCGTGGCCCAAAACGATCCACGAATTCGCCAAGCATAAAGTCGCCGTCCAGCAGCGAATCTTCATTATCGCTAATCTCGTCCGTCAAACTCTCAAGAAACTGCGTTTGTACGCGAGAGAGTGATTCAGCCGCCTTGCGGCAAGCCTTGGCCAGACGCGGATTGGCATCTTTCCACTGTTGCAATTCCGTGGCCCGCTGCTTCTGCATGGCCACCGTGTTCTGCACCAGCTGTTCCAATAACTGATTCTGCTTGTCTTGCATCGACACCATTTGACGCAGCAAAGCTACCGTGGCTACTGAATGATCAGTAGCCGGTGCTTGACCTTGTCCTGAAGCCGGTTCCGGCGAAACATCGATGCGAAACACCGGTGCGAAATGGGATGGATCCTGAGCCACTGATGAACTCCCTAGCGTATGGAAGGACGACTGATCGACTCATTATAGCCAAGCCGCCTTGCGTCCGTCGAGCAACTTGCGATTGGCAATCTGGAGAAATTCCGTAGACGGCGTGAAAACTGATCTCTGCGGCACGACGCCTAAAGTCGTTGCAAACGGAAGTCCGACAACAATCGCATCGCGAGGTCCCCATCTCGCCTGGCGATCAAATAGTGACATTTGCTAGCGATTCCTTTGACCCTAAATACCAGGTAGCATGGCCAATCCTTCAGTCGATGTCCCGCGTACCCTCGGTTTTTGTACCGTTCGATCGCACGCCGAGCATGGATACTTTGGCGGCTATTTGATCCTGAACTCGCATGCCCGTCCGCTCGAATTTCACTGCACTCTGCCCGTTAAACCCAGCCGCGCTCAAGAGATCCTTTACGGCGCCACACTGGCCGATTTCGTCTGCGGTGAACAAATCGCGAAAGCCCTGACCAGCAAAGCCAAACTAATACCCCACGTGCTGTTGACTGATTGCTCGGCTGTGCTAGCTCTGGGACGCGTGAGCGATCTGCTGGTCGCTTATTCCCCTAGCACCGCTAACCCGCACAACATACCAGGCTCCGATGAAAGTCGGCTAAAGAATATCAAACTGGGCGAGCATAGTTTGATGATCATGCGCGATGATCTGCACGCCGAAGCCAAGCTCCGCGAACTGTGGCAGCAATTGGATGTATCGATGGATATCAACGAACCATTTCAACGCATCAGCGAAGCCTTACTGGAGGCTCACCCAATCATGAAGGCTGCTTGAGAAACAGTTCTTGGTTCGTTGTTCGTTGTTCTTGGTTCTTGGTTCTTGGTTCGTTGTTCTTGGTTCGTTGTTCTTGGTTCGCTGTGCGCTGGCTTCTATTGGCTCTCTGCGGTTCAACTCGTCTTCGAGTGGGGCTAGGTCTGGGGCATCCAGACGGCGGGACGGGCGCTTATCCATCAAAGGTCCTCTCATGGAAGTTCAACTGCAAAGCTCGATCTTCAGTAGCCATTGGCAATCGCCACTGGAGGTCGGCACATACGCTACCGGCTGGCAAGGCATGCTCAGCCGTACCGCACAACCCGAGGTCCTCTCCCAAACGCCTGGCAAACTTGATATCGCCGTCGTACCGATCAAGCTGCAAGCCCCATTGCCGAAGACCATCGGCTTCTCATTTCCCGAATCGCCGAACTTCGCCCTGCCAGATGCCAAGCCCTATCAACCTCCCACCAATGATTTATCCAAGACCTCGCCAACTGGCGCTGCACCAACAGCAAACATTGGACAAGGTTCTTCAACCTCCGCCGACTCGGCCACGCCACCGCGCGTCGGACTAGATCCCGCACGTCGCACACGCATCGCACCGCCCAAGGATCTCATCAAGCTCGAGGACCGCTTGTACTTCGTCCTGCAACCACCGCTAGAAACCATGGTCGCCTCGGCGCAGTTGAGCTTTCCCTTTCCACCGTTTCCTTATCAGTTAGAGGGAATCGCCTTCCTGTTCCCGCGCGAGACGGCGATCCTGGCCGACGAAATGGGACTGGGCAAGACGATGCAAGCCATTACCACGGTGCGCATGCTGCTGCTGGCTGGCCAGCTCCGCACGGTGCTGTTGATTTGCCCCAAGCCGCTGGTGACCAATTGGGTCCGCGAGTTCCGGCAATGGGCGCCGGAGATTCCGGTGGTGGTGGTCGAAGGCGATCAAGCGAAACGGCAGTGGATGTGGCAGAAAGGGGCAGCGCCCGTGCGTATCGCCAACTACGAACTGATGATGCGCGACCGAGACGCTGTCGACAATCCAGACCAGCATTTCGACTTGGTGATTTTGGACGAAGCCCAGCGTATCAAAAACCGCAACGGCACCACCGCTGAAATTGTCCGTTCGATTCCGCGTTCGCGTTCCTGGGCGCTGACCGGCACGCCTATCGAGAACTCCGTGGAGGACCTGGTAAACATCTTTGAATTTCTGCAGCCTGGCTATCTGCGTAGAGATATGCATCTGAAGAGCATTTCAGCGGCCACGCGCGATCATATTCTTCGACGCACCAAAGACAAAGTCCTGACCGAGATGCCGCCCAAGATGTTCCGCGACGAACAATTGGAGCTGACCGCGCCGCAACAAGACAGCTATCGTATTGCTGAAGAAGAAGGCGTCGTGCAACTGAACCGCATGGGTGAATCGGTGACGATCCAACATGTTTTCGAGTTAGTGCTGCGTCTGAAACAGATCTGCAACTTCGATCCAGCTACCGGCGCTAGTTGCAAGATGGAACGACTGGAAGCCGACATGGAAGAGATCGCTGCCAGCGGTCAAAAGGCAATCGTCTTCAGCCAGTGGGTGGAGACTCTGGAAACTATACGCGAGACGCTAAAACGCTTTGGCCCTCTGGAGTATCACGGACGTATTCCCAGCGCCAAACGCGATGGCGTTATTCAGCAGTTCAAAACTGACAGCTCCAAACATGTGATCCTGATGAGCTATGGTGCTGGTAGCGTCGGTTTGAACTTG
>JADLDX010000186.1 GCA_020846515.1 Pirellulaceae bacterium | reverse complement strand
ATCCATCGTCAATTCAAACTGCGGATGAATGAAGATGAGATCGTGGCCCGAGCCATCGAAGGCGTGAAGCTGGCGGCCAGGTTTTGCGATGACATCGAATTCTCCCCGGAAGACGCTGCCCGCACCGAACATGATTTTCTGTGCCGCGTGGTCGAAGCCGCCATCGATGCCGGCGCCACAACCATCAACATTCCGGACACCGTGGGCTACACGACTCCCGACGAAATGTTCGCCCGCATTCGCTTGCTGATCGAACGCGTGCCCAACATGCATAAAGCCGTTCTCAGCACGCACTGCCATGACGATCTGGGCCTGGCCGTGGCCAATTCGCTAGCCGCCGTCTCGGCCGGTTGTGGTCAGATCGAATGCACGATCAACGGCATCGGCGAACGCGCGGGCAACTGCGCTTTGGAAGAAATCGTCAGGGCTCTGCGAACACGCTACGAGATGTTTAAGTGCACGACCGGTATCAATACCCAACGCCTGGTCCCTGTCAGTCGATTGCTGAGCAAAATCACTGGCTTGGAAGTCCAACGCAACAAGGCCATCGTCGGTCGCAATGCTTTTGCGCATGAATCGGGCATCCATCAAGATGGCATGCTGAAAGAACGCAGCACCTACGAAATCATGCGTCCAGAAGACGTTGGCCTGGCGAAAACCGATTTGGTGCTGGGCAAGCACAGCGGTCGCGCGGCGCTGGCCGATCGGGCTCGAGCCCTGGGTTTCACGATTACGGCTGAGCAACTGCAAACGGTCTTCGAGCGTTTCAAAGAGTTGGCGGATAAGAAGAAGGATGTTTACGACGGCGATATCGTAGCGCTGATTCAGAATGTAATCTCCGGCGATGTCGAGCAGAGCTGGTCGCTGGTCCGTTTTGAAGTCAGCAGCGGCACCGGTCGCTCGCCCAAAGTCTCGTTAACTCTTGCGCATCATGGCCAAGAGTATTCGCAAACAGTCGAAGAAGGCGACGGCCCGATCGACGCGGCCTTCTGGGCAGTGGAACGCATCACCGGTCTGAAAGTAGTCTGCAAAGATTACCGCGTGCGCAGCGCCACATTGGGTCGCGATGCCCTGGGCGAAGTCCAAGTGGAAATCGAATACGAAGGCCAGTCGATCAAGGGTGTCGGCGTCTCGACCGATACGGTCGAGTCGACCATCCTGGCGATGCTAAACGCCGTCAATCGAGTTGCCACGGTACAATCGATTGCCAGTCGTGTCACACCTACCGACGCGGTTTAACCATTCCTTTCCAAATGACTAGTCGCATCATGCATTATCCAGAATCGTTACTCACCGGTTTTGATGGCCGACTGGCTGCAGCTCTTCACCTGGCCACCACAGCTGGCGATTCCACGCTTGAGTATTTTCAGACTGATCGCTTTGCAGTCGAGCGCAAAGGTGATAATTCGCCGGTCACCATCGCTGACAAGAATGCTGAGCGTTTGGTGCGTGAGCGCCTGGCGCAGCAGTTTCCCAACGATGCGATTTTGGGTGAAGAGTTCGGCACCCAAGCCGGCTCGACCGAGTTCGAATGGATCGTCGACCCGATCGATGGCACCAAGAGTTTTATCGGTGGCGTCCCGATGTACTCCACGCTGCTGGCCTTGGTACATCAGGGCAAGGTGCTGGCCGGCGCGATCTACATTCCGCCTTTGCGAGAAATGATTTTCGCGGTGCAGGGACGCGGCGCTTGGTGGAGCTACGCTGGCAAACCGGCCGAGCGAGCACAAGTTTCCACGCGCGATTTAGCCCATGGCATGTTTGTCACTACCCAGTTTGATTCGTTCCGCAAACGCGGTGCAGAGACAGGCTTGGCTAAGTTGGAGCAAGCCAGCTTCGTAACGCGGACTTGGGGCGATGGTTATGGCTACCTGCTGGTCGCCACCGGTCGCGCGGAAGTCATGGTCGATCCGATCGCTAATCCGTGGGATCTGGCCTCAGTACAGATTGTCATCGACGAAGCCGGCGGTCGCTTTTCCAGTTGGCAAGGCAAGCCGACCTACAGCGACGGTGACGGCATCGGCAGCAACGGTGTCGTGCATGCGCAAGTGCTGAGCTTCTTGGCTAAGCCTTAACTGGCTCTGCCTTGACCGCGCATTCAAGTTGTGATCAAGCCACAACGCATACTCTCAAAGCAAAAACGACGGGGAGTGATCCCCGTCGTTTCTGTATCAAACTTGATACATCAATTATTGATGTATCAAGCATTTCTAAATCAAGGTTCGTGTTCAAGCGATGTGGCTTGAAGGATCGAACCGACTAAAGCTCGGTCGTGGCCGCCGCTTCGGCTGCGACTGGCTCTTCGGCTGGTGCACGATTTTCGCCGTGGAAGCCCAAGCGAATCGTCTTGCCTTTTTCGTCCTTGATCGCATCGACCACGATCGTGTTGGTGCCTTCGAAAGCACCGCGCAGGATCTCTTCGGCCAATGGGTCTTCAACGCGTTGCTCGATGGCTCGACGTAGTGGACGAGCACCGTAGTCGAGGTTGGAGCCGTTCTTGATCAAGAACTCCTTGGCACCTTCCGTCAGATCCAAGCCATAACCGCGATCTGCCAGACGCTCGCGCACCTTCGACAGTTCGAAGTCGATCACGCCCTTGAGATCTTCTTTGGTCAAGTGTCGGAAGATGATCGTGTCATCCAGACGGTTGAGGAACTCAGGACGGAACACGCGTTCGATCTGGTCCATCACGCGCGCCTTCATCGATTCATAAGAACTATCTTTGTCCGGCGTTCCGAAGCCGAATTGGGATTCGTTCTTGATCGCTTCTGCGCCTGCGTTGGTGGTCATGATCAAGATCGTATTGCGGAAGTCGACGTTGCGTCCGAAGCTGTCCGTCAAACGACCTTCTTCCATGACTTGCAGGAGCATGTTGAAGACGTCTGGGTGAGCCTTTTCGATTTCGTCCAGCAACACTACGGCGTAGGGCCGACGACGAATCTTTTCGGTCAACTGACCACCTTCTTCGTAACCGACATATCCCGGAGGGGCACCCACCAGGCGGCTGATGTTGTGCTTCTCCATGTACTCGCTCATGTCGATCTGCACCAAGGCATCGGCGTCGCCGAACATGAATTCAGCCAGAGCCTTGGCCAGCAAGGTCTTACCGACACCGGTGGGACCAGCGAACACAAAGCAACCCGACGGACGACGTGGATCCTTCAGACCGCTGCGACTACGGCGGACAGCCTTGGCGACGGCGGTAACCGCTTGCTCTTGGCTGACGACGCGTTTGTGCAGTTCATCTTCCATCTTCATCAACCGGGCACTGTCTTCGGTGCTCAGTCGTGTCAACGGAATGCCGGTCATCTTCGAAACGACTTCCGAGATCACTTCCTCGTCCACCACGCCATCGGTTTCGCGACTCTTTTCGCGCCACTGACGAGTGATGGTTTCTTTCTTCTTGCGAAGTTTGTCGGCCTTGTCGCGAAGCGAGGCGGCCTTTTCGAAGTCCTGGTTGGCTACCGCATCTTCTTTTTCTTTGTTCAGCTTTTCGATGTCTTCATCGATATCCTTCAGATCTGGTGGCTTGCTCATCGTACGCAGGCGTACTCGAGCGCCAGCTTCATCGATGACGTCGATGGCCTTATCGGGCAAGCAGCGGGCGGTGATGTAGCGTTCGCTCATCTCGACCGCGCTAACCACGGCTTCGTCGGTGATCTTGACGCGATGATGCTCTTCGTAACGTTCGCGTAGTCCCTTGAGGATCTCGATCGTTTCGTCCTTGCTGGTCGGTTCGACGATGATCTCTTGGAAGCGGCGAGCCAGAGCGTTGTCCTTTTCGATGTACTTGCGATACTCGTCCAGGGTGGTGGCGCCGATGCATTGAATTTCACCACGGGCCAGGGCAGGCTTGAGCACATTGGCCGCGTCGATAGCGCCTTCGGCTCCACCAGCACCAACCAATGTGTGCAGTTCGTCGATGAACAAAATCGTGTTCTTGGCCCGACGGACTTCGTTCATGACCGCTTTGATGCGTTCTTCGAATTGTCCGCGGTACTTCGTACCGGCGACCATCATGGCCAAGTCCAGCACGACGATGCGTTTGTCGGACAGGATCTCAGGCACATCACCATTGATCACGCGTTGGGCAAAGCCCTCGACGATAGCTGTCTTACCGACACCGGCTTCACCCAGCAGGACTGGGTTATTCTTGGTGCGGAGGCAAAGAACTTGAATGGCGCGTTCGATTTCGCGAGCTCGGCCAATGACGGGGTCCAACTTGCCTTGCTTGGCCAGTTCGGTCAGGTCGCGGCCGAAACTGTCCAGGGCCGGAGTCTTGCTCTTGGAGCCTTTGGTCGAGCTGCTTGGTTCGCCCGTGGCGGCGGCACCGCCGGTGCCTTCGCGGCCACCGCGCTCACCACCTTCACCGCTCTCCATGCCATGGCCGAGCAGATTGAGCACCTCTTCGCGAACATCTTCCAGTTTCAGGCCGAGGTTCATCAGAACCTGCGCGGCGACGCCTTCTTGCTCACGCAGCAACCCCAGCAGAATATGCTCGGTGCCGACGTAGTTATGATTGAGATTGCGAGCCTCTTCCATCGAGTACTCGATGACCTTCTTAGCTCGTGGCGTTTGCGGCAATTTGCCGATCGTCACCATTTCTGGCCCACTTTGGACCAGCTTCTCGACTTCCAGGCGAATTTTTCGCAGGTCGACGTCGAGGTTCTTCAGCACGTTGGCAGCCACTCCACTGCCCTCTTTGACCAGGCCTAGCAGAATGTGCTCGGTACCAATGTATTCGTGATTGAAACGCTGAGCCTCTTGATTGGCCAGCTGCATGACCTTGCGAGCGCGATCAGTAAATCGTTCGTACATGTCAAAACCTCATTTCTTTAGCCGCGGGCCACGTGGACCCTAACGCTCACAGGAGGACCGACCTAATGCTGCGTGTCAAACCCTTATCAGGTTTGGCATCGTACTTCGTTACTTTGCATCCGAGGACGCAAATGATGTACCGTGGGTGCAAGTGTCAAAATGGCAAGACTACGGGAAGTTAAACCCCGCGCAAACCCCACATGCTTCCAATACCACTCTCCGTTTGTACCTGCCCGTTCCTTCTGACCCGCCATAACTCTAGGACACTGCCCGATTCCGAAAAGTGCGACCTAGTAAAAACGTGCCAAATCTTATCGGAAAAATCGGCTATTAATCATCGTATCGGTTTTCGGGGCTATGAGGCAGTCTGAAAAATTGAGCATTTAGAATGACGGACGCTTGACCGTCCTCCACGGTTACCCAATTGGCAATTGACGTCCAGCGGTGGATTCGCTCGATCCATGTCCGGCTACTCAAAAGGTGCCTTTTCGCACTCAGGCTACAGAAACGCGGTCGCGCCCATTGGCAAAGCGTTCGCACGCTCTAACAAAAGGCCATCCCAATTCAAGCTGATTATCGTGGGACACTTAGATAGTCCACACATTGGGGATGCAGCATCTTAAGCAGCTTCGACAGACATCTGTCCAACTACCACGCTGTCCTCCCCATCCATCGCAGGCCCTTCAGCCGGCTGCGCATCGGCAGCCGAGGCAGTCGATTCGGCAGTGGCCGACTGTCGTTTCAGCAGCAAATGCCGCTCGCGCCGAATTTCGAAGCTCCAACGAGCGGCAGTATCGAGTAGTTCCATCTGATCCAGACGGCGAAGTGCGGCTGCCAAGCGACCCGAGTGTCGCAGCACACCGGCCAGCAACAAATGAGCTTCGGCGTCGCGCGGCGTGTCGCTCAACACCGCATGCAGGAGCGACTCAGCCTCAAACCAATTGCCGCGCAAATACTCCGCCTGAGCGCGTGCAAACCGATCGTCACCGGCGACTGGGCCCGCGTCGGCATTCAGTTTCCCCAACTGCCAATGACTGCGCACGCATTCGATGAGCCAAAAGACCAGCATGGCCACCCAACAAAGTGTGGTCAGCCAAGACCAGAACCAGTTGGGCCACACGAAAGTAGCCAGCATCAGCACACAGAGGCCCCAACCAAAGCTAATGGCTGCGACCAGCCCCGTCAGGCTGCCACGCCACCAGGCCTGCGCAAGTCCAGGCCAAAAGCAACTGATTCGGTCGGGTGCAAGCATGAGTCGATTCACCAGTCCTGCGAGAAGTGGGGGAGTTGTTGTGTACTGACAATTGGGTTATCAAGTCAATGTCACGTTGAGACCAGTCCGGAGTTCTGCTGGCCCGGTTCCTCGCTCATCCCATTCCTATCGAAAGTGTTCCCATGCCAAAAATCAGCGTCGAAGGCGGTGCCTCAGCCGAGGTGGCCGCTGGTAAGCGATTAGTGCTAGCATTAACCGAAGATTTGCAAGTCGATCAATTGCATGCTTGCGGGGGTAAAGCCCGCTGCACGACATGTCGCGTCGAATTTGTGTCGGGTGAGCCGGCGGAGAAGCGACCGGCGGAAGAGGCGGCTTTGTCGTCGCGGCAGCTATCGGGCGTTCGACTGAGTTGTCAGATTGAATGCCAACATGACATGGAGGTCCGCATCATTAGTCGTTTCGAGGGCTCGGGACGCAAGGATGCGGGCAGTCCAGTGTCGCCGACGATGGAACCATAGAATTGGGCAATAGCGTAATCAGCCGCAACGCGCTAGCGTCCGGTTTAGCCCGACGAAAAGATTTATAAAGTCATGGGTCCAAAAACGAAAAACGGCTCGTCAGATTTCTCCGACGAGCCGTTTTCTAGTTAACGCATCTCGGGACTACCAGAGTCCTGCTAAGAAAGTGAATTCTTAGCGAACGTAGCTGGTAGCTTGAATGACGCGTCGATTGCTTTGCAGGTAAGCACTTGGGTCGACGATTGGAGCTGGGGGCATAGGAGCGGCTTCAGCACTTGCGGCTGGAGCAGCTACACCACCACCACAGCTGCTGCAAGAGCTAGCGGCTACACCGCAGCTATCGCAACCAGTGTCGCAGCAAGCCTTGTTTTTGTGCTTGAACAGCTTGGCCAACAGGCCGCACTTCTTAGGACCACAGCCGCAGCCGGAGTCACATACTGGTGCACAAGCGGTTTCGCAACCACAGCTTGGAGCTGCGCCACAGCCACTGCCACAAGCAGGAGCCGATTCGCAACCGCAGCTAGGATCAGCGATGCCACAGCTTGGTTCGCAAGCCGATGCACAACCGGTGTCACAACCGCAATGGGAGCTCTTCAGCTTGGAAACCAGGCAATCCTTTTTGTTCTTCACTGCGCACAGCAGTTCGAGCAAAGGTTTGCGACGTGGCTTGCAGCAAGCCGATTCAACTCCGCAGCTAGGTGCACAAGCGGTTTCGCAACCACAGCTAGGAGCGGCGCCACAACCACTGCCACAGGCAGGAGCTGATTCGCAACCGCAGCTAGGAGCTGCACCACAACCACCGGCACAAGCCGACTCTACACCACAGGTAGGACCAGCGCCGCAGCCATTGCCGCAAGCTGGAGCCGATTCGCAACCACACGATGGGTCGGCGATTTCACATCCGCAGCTAGGATCAGCAGCACAGCCAGTGTCACAGCAAGTGCTGTCACATCCGCTGCCTTTGAGGCCCAGCATACGGTCCAATAATCCAAAGCCAGCAAAGCTTGGGGTACATAGGCTAGCGCCGAGTACCAACGATCCAACAAGCATGTTCCATTTCATCGAGTCACAACTCCTAAGCGATGAACCACTTCCCTGGCACGGTTGGGCCTAATCGGGGGTGAAGTTTTGGCCGAGGCCGGTTTCGACGTACGAAGTCGCCGACGAAATCGCCCTCGGGGCCGGAACGGCCACAGACAGTCACTTGCGTACAAGTTTCCATCCGACTTCGTTGTGCCGCTGACGGTTTCCGGCTATCTGCTACGGGGCAATTAGCTGGTGCCTGCACCACCGAAGTTACGGTCGTTATCCGTATCAACCCTGCCAGTCATCGGACGAGCCTTTCCCTGGGCTCACTGGGTTATCCGATGTCTTCCCCAAAGCCACAGTTAACCATCGTTCACACCATGTGGGCTTTAGGTAAAAGAGGGTATCGGCCAAGTCTCGAGAAACGCTTGAGAGTCGAAACCCATTTTTGCAGCCGTCAAATCAGCTCAAAATCGCGCGAAAAAACAACGCCTGGCGAAGCTATTCCGTCTACAGAAGCCTTAACCACACACCTGCGCGACATAGGCGTCACAGCCTCACGCTACAGATTGCCCTGTCGGAATTATGCTTGTTCACCGCTGGCGGGGTGAGCATGGGAAAATAGTTGGAAATACTTTCCGCCTGGTGCCCGCCCGCGACAAAGGGACCGACTGTCAGGGGGCCCAAAGATGGATCGAGAGCGTTTAATCGCCATACCGTTCACATTTAAGCGGAGCAGCGCAAGCTGTCCGGTGTTTCTCCGAGAAAAGCCAGGCGGAACCGGACGGCTCGCGCCGATTCCGCTTTAAGTAGACGGAAAATTGAACGGGATCGAGTTTAATCGCGAATCGGACTTGTCAGGTTGCTTGGCGCGAGCGAAGGAGTAGTCGATCCATGGTAAAACTAACACCTGCGTCCATTTCGCAACTTGCATCGAAAGAGATCGAACATGATGGAACCCGCCTCCGCTAAAACTGTCCTGCCTCCAGGCGTCGATGTGGTGCGCTATGCCGACCTACCAGGCATTCCCTGCCCATGTGGGTCAGCCAAACGTGGCTTTATGGAATCCCCTGGCATTCCGTTTTCGCTCCATATCACTTCGATCTCAGAAACGGCGCGCAAGCATTACCACAAGCGTCTAACGGAAACCTACCTGGTTCTGGAATGTGACCGCGATGCTTATTTGGAACTCAATGACCAGCGTTTGCCGCTGGAACCGGAAATGGCTGTTCTCATCCCACCCGGGACGAGACACAGGGCGGTGGGTAAAATGAAGGTTGCCATCGTCGCCTGGCCTAAGTTTGATCCTAACGACGAATGGTTTGACAATTAATTGCTTGCACCTTCATCCCAAGAGACTTTCATGAATACCCCCACACGTACTACCGCTCGTGTGCTGGACGTTGGCAACTGTGGTCACGATCACGGTCAGATTAGCAGCATGCTCAAACGCAACTTTAACGCTGAAACCGTTGAAGCGGCGACAGCCAGCGAGACGCTCGAACGGCTCGCCCGCGAGAAATTTGATCTGGTGCTGGTCAATCGAAAACTTGACCACGACTACAGCGACGGTATCGAGATTATCAAGCTGATCAAAAGCCAGCCGGAACTGGCCACGATCCCTGTGATGCTCATCACGAACTCTCCCGACCATCAAGAATTGGCCGTGGCGGCTGGTGCCCTACCGGGCTTTGGTAAGTTGGAATTGAACACAGAGACAACTCACCAACGACTGGCGGCCGTGTTTACCGGCGCGCCTGCACACCAAAGCTAAGGCTTAGCCCAGGCAGCCCGCGCAGTGACGTTCTCCGCGGTATTGTCTACTGAGATCGGCGCGAGAAACTAGATCGACTTGCTGATGGCCGATCCATTTAGCTTTCCAGGATGCTGGTCTACGATGGTCCACCATGGTTGAATCGGATTTCATCCGCATCCCTTGACGTGGCTGCGATTCTTGGGAGCCTGTTGTCAGGGCGTCGGCGCGTGTTGCAGGCTGCAGTCCTGATTTTCTCCCTGCTGGATCCCTACTGTGAGGCAAACAATGAGTGTTGGTACGGGCAGAGTATTGAGCGGCCAGGTCGCCGTTGTTACGGGCGCGGCGCGGGGCATTGGCGCGGCGACCGCCATCGCATTAGCCCAAGCCGGCGCTCGGGTGGTCGTCAACGATATTCTCGCGCCCAACGACACCATCACCAAGATCAAGTCGCTCGGTGGTCAGGCCTGCGCGGCGGTGGCCGACGTGACGGATCAGGCCTCGGTTGAGGCGATGGTAGCCATGGCCATCGACCAGTATGGCCAACTGGATATTGCTGTTTCGAACGCGGCTTACAGCGATCGTGAACTGTTTTATAAAGCCGACATGGACGGTTTTCAGCGGACGATCAATGTTAGCATGTGGGGTCCGTTTTACCTGTTTCGAGCCGCAGCCAATGCCATGATTGCCGCCGGTCGAGGCGGCGCGATGGTCTGCGTTAGCTCGCCGCATGCCTATCGGGCTGTCCCAGGTTCAACCGCTTACAACATGGCCAAAGCCGCCGTCGATCAGTTGTCGCGCACCGCCGCTTGCGAACTGGCGCCGCATCGCATTCGGGTCAATATTGTGCACCCAGGCTGGACTGATACGCCAGGCGAACGGAAATTCTTTTTTGAAGACGAATTGATGGGGCATGGCTCGAAATTGCCCTGGGGTCGACTGGCCAAACCCGAGGAAATCGCCAGGGGAGTCGTTTTCTTGTGCGACCCCAACAGCGACTACATCAACGGCACGACCTTGTCGATCGACGGTGGAGCCCTCTTGCCACACGAACAAATGTTCCGTATTTCCGAGCGACCCGAAATTTCCCGGCGACCCGAAGTCGTCTAAATGTTAAACATGTTTCTCCGGTGCCAGCGGCCATGACTGACCGCCTGGCACCAACTTGTGGCGAGCCAGGCCGTTATTCGTCCCCTTCAAAAAGAACGCAACACTATTTCACCTCAATCTATCGAATCAACCACCACTCCCCACACATCAACCATGGAAGTTGCCCACGACATGTCCTCTGAAGAAACAACCAACGAAATGATCGAAGAATCGACTAGCCCAATGGCTGACGATGCGCTGGAGCTATCGGCTGACCAAGTGGCCGACGTGACAGCCTCTGCGGTCGCAGCCCCCGCGGCACCGTCGGTGCCTTATACCTACATGCCAACGGCAACTGTCGAAACCCTACCGCAGTGGAAGCCAATTCCGGCCCGTCAGCGTCGTTTGCTGGGGGTGATGATGGAGAAGGCCAAGACCACGCCCGACGCATATCCGCTGTCTTTAGCGGGCCTGGTCACCGGTGCCAATCAGAAGTCCAACCGTTACCCACTGATGAACTTGACGCCCGAGCAAGTGGAAGACGAGCTGACCGTATTGCGCCGATTGGGCGCGGCGGCCGAGATCCAAGGCAGTGGTCGAGTTCCAAAGTATCGACACTATGGCCATACCTGGTTGGGCGTGAAGGGGGCCGAGGCGGCGGTAATGATCGAATTGCTCCTACGTGGCCATCAAACGGCGGGCGATTTGCGAGGCCGGGCCAGTCGCTTCGAACCCATCGCAGACTTACCCGCGCTGCAGACTATTTTGAGTTCGTTAATGGAACGCAAGCTGGTAATCGCTTTGACTCCGCCTGGCCGCGGACAGTTGTTCACGCATAGTCTATATATGCCGGAGGAACTGGAGGCACTGCGGGGCAAAATCACGCTGCCAGCGGACGAGGAAGACGAACAGTCGGGGGCAGCGGGCAGCAAAACGCCGCGCGTCAGCCTGGCCGCTGAATTGTCGGCTGCTCGCGATGAGATCGTCGAACTAAAAGCGGAGATCGCCCGTCTGCAAGCCAAGCTCGAGCACCTGGATGGGTGATCACTACCTGCGAATCTGCCATGCTTAATCGCTTAAAGGCCCTAACGCTACTGTCCGAATGCACAGGTGACGACATCTGGTCGCTCGAGCATTGCCGGCTCCGTAGCGTGCCGGAAGAGTGGATCGACCAGTTAGCCGACTGCTACGAGTCCGGTTGTCGGTCCGACAGCCAAACGATTTACTACCGGGATCGTTTGGTCAATCAATACATGGGAATTCGCGATGTAGACCTGGCTATTAAGCTAGGTGAGTATCTGGGGGTCGACGTAGAATCGCTTCAGGCGGTGGCCGCCAGCCGTGCGCGGTTGGTTAGTGCCATTCGCCAGGCGATCGAGGAAGAGTAACCCCAGCTTACGGCTTGACAATTTTGGCGTTTGCCCATAACTTGCGGAGCTTCGCTGATTTTCCAGATAGCCATAATTTCGATAGACAGTGTTTTTTAGGGATTCCCGCCATGGCAGTGCCAAAGCGACGCCATTCGAATTCACGCACCGGTCGCCGCCGGAGCCATCACCACAAGAAGGCCAAACAGGCTGGATTCTGCCCGCAATGCAGTACTTCGGTGCCCACGCATGCCGTGTGCCCTAAGTGCGGTTATTACATGGGTCGCAATGTTGTCGAGATGAGCGACGAAGGCTAATTCATCTTGGCCTCCATCGCACTACTTTTTCCAGGCCAAGGCGCGCAGACAGTCGGGATGGGGCAAGGTCTGCTGGCCAAAAGTTCCCTCACGCAGGAACTGTTCGACCAAGCGCGCGACATACTGGGCTTTGAT
>JADLDX010000185.1 GCA_020846515.1 Pirellulaceae bacterium | reverse complement strand
ATGTCGCTCAACCGCCGGCGATACTCCTTCACCAAAATCTCATTGGATGTGATCGCTCGGATTTCGGCAGCATTGGGCTCGCAGGGTGTGCCATCCTTGCGTTTGCGTTTGGGGCACAGTTCCAACCATCGCTTAGCCACCTCGTGCCTGGTCCAACTGGCAGCGATATCCGGTCGTGAGCGTAACACCAAGTGAAAATGGTTGCTCATGACAGCATAACAAAGCAAATCGATGGCAAAGAATGCGGCCAGTCGCTGGAACTGGTCTTCGATCCACTGCTTGCGATGATCGTAGTTCTTGCCCGTCAGGGCATCGTAGCCCATCAGAAAGCAGCGCCGCACGACGCGATTCATCACATGGACGATCGCAATCTCATCCGGTGAAAACACTTCCCCTCTCGCCTGCCGAGCCATAGTTCCAGCCCTCCACGCCTACGAACACTCAACCTTCACTCAACGCTCTGCCGCGGTTACCATCACGCTCGCGCACGCTTGGCCGCCAGTGCAATGTCCGAATCCATGGTAAAGGGCCGTCAAGGGGGAAATCGCTGAGCGACTAGGCGAAACTGTGGTAGAAGCCAAGGAAAACATGCTTGAAGATTTTTTTGCGGAAGCATCCGTAAGCGTTACCGATGATCCACCAAATCGATACGCACTCAATGCAAGCAATGTCAAAAAGCAATGGGGACACAGACAATGTGCCATTATGCTAGCAACACACACTTGTCTGTGTCCCCGGTGGATATCCCCGTGTCCCCGAGGTGTGACTTCCACGACGGTGCGACTGTGACTGAGCGCAATGCTAGCATTGGCGAAAACAACGATTGCCTGTGTCCCCGGGCGGTTTCTCGGTGGATATCCCTGGGTAGCGATTGCTTGTGTCCCCATGTGCATCTGTGCAATTTTGCTAGCAATGGACGATTGTGTGTGTCCCCGACGGTATCCCCGACGGTACGACGGTGAATGCTCGCAATGCTAGCGTTGGCGCAAACAACGATTGCCTGTGTCCCCGAGCGGCCCTGGCCCTGGGGCCACACGAGTTCCGCTTGGTCGGTCGCGATCGGTTGGGTCTACGAAATCGGCATGATCTGAATCTCGACAAACTCTCTGGCCCGGAATGGATTGGGCATCCGAATGAGAGCTAATGCTGGCATTCAGATTCACCGCCTATAACGAGCTGGTGAACGATCGTAGGGGCCCTGATGTTCGGGAGAAAATCATGGAGTTTGATCGCAACCGTTACTTCATGATTGGGATATTGCTCTTCCTGCTGGGCATTCAGTTCCGGTCTGTTGAGTCCTTTGTACTGAACGAACCCAGTACGCGAATGCTAGCGCGCTTTACGCATGGCTCGCAGTACGCGAGTGCGGCCGATTTTGGAACTTCCCTCTATTTAAACGTTCATCCATCGCCGAAGAAACAGATGAGACCTCCAACTTGGTTGGGCTGGGTTCTACTGACGGCGGGCGGTGTCATTTGCCTGCACGCGTTGGTATTGCCTAAATCCAACAAGTGACAAACTTATCGTGGGTTGTGAGCGAAGGCATTTTCATGCATACGACATTCCGCACTGCCACCCATTCACCCATGTTCTGGTTACTCAATGCTATTGGATTGGCAGCCATTGGCTCTAACTTGGCAGCTGGCGATGGCGCCAACCGCACCGATGCACCCGCACCTGTGGCCTCGGCACTGCGGGAACCAGGCAAATTGGTCCGCGAAGGTGCCCGTATGGAGTCTCGGCTAATGCTTGTTCGCTCAGCCGGTGATAATCTCACGCTCGAAACGGAGGATGACAAGCAGTCGCTCGAGGCGTTGGAAAATCTGGCTCTCGAAAGAATTCTTCAGGCCGTTCGAGCCGACTCGCAGGATAAACGTTGGCTGGTGACCGGCCAGGTGACCGAATATCGTGGACGCAACTATATCCTGTTAGAACGCGTCTCTCGCGCACCACGCACCACCCCCTAAGTAGATAGGCGGCCCCCTAAAAGGTGCCTCGGTAGAGGTGTCTTGTTCGGAAGACGTGTCAATCCAGCACGTCACGAACTGCGAGTGCCGTGTCCTTGGGCACGGGTTAGCCTCTAGCTTAGCGTCGCTGATGCCAGCTTCGCGAATGTTGGTAATGCACGCAAACTAAGCTGGCGATTGATAGAACCGGCTCATCCCCCTTGGCTAGTTACTATAATAGTAGGTGAATAGAAGTACCTTTGCCGACCTGGATGAAGTGCGGACATGACGAAGTCAATCTGGCCTGATGCCGAAAACACCGTTGAGTTGCTCAAGGGCGCCAAGGAGGGGGATGGTCAGGCGGTTGAACGACTGCTAGCCCGCCACCGCGAATCCTTACATCGCATGATTCAGTTGCGTCTGGACCAGCGAATTAAACGTCGCGTCGATGTCAGCGATGTGGTCCAGGATGTCTTGATTGAAGCCAACCGGCGCCTCTTGGACTACTTGCAGAATCCGGTGATGGCCTTTCACCTATGGATTCGGCAAATCGCCAAAGATCGCCTGATTGACGCACATCGCCGCCATCGCGTTTCGGCCAAACGTTCGATTGATCGCGAACAACCGATGATGGTCTCAGGGGCGGTCGATCAATCATCGTTGGACATTGTGGGGCAATTGTGCGATCCAGGAATGACACCGGCGGCAGCCGCGTCGCAGCGCGAGTTGGCTGTCCATGTCGAAGGAGCGATCGCCCGGCTGGGTGACACCGACCGAGACATCATCCTGATGCGACATTACGAACAGTTGAGCAATGGAGAAATCGCCTCTGCCTTGCAACTGACCGAACCGGCGGCGAGCATGCGTTACTTGCGAGCCATTCGACGACTGCGCGAACTGCTGGATGCCGACGCGGCCGCCTCCGCGGCCAGGTCTCCAGGCAACTCGGGAGAATAGGCCGTGGTCATGCCGCCTGTGCCACTGGACTCTTTGACTGAGACGACCGCGCCGCCTGCGGCCGATGATAGTGAAGTCAGCGATGATGCCATCGAGCAACAGTTAGCCGAAATCGTCGCGGCTCAACTGGATAAAATGCAGAATGGTCAGTCGCTGGATATCAATGCGCTGATGAAGCAGCATCCGCATTTGACCCAACATATTCAAGAAGTTTGGCCGGCATTGCTGTTGGCCGATGTGGCCGGTCACTGCGCCGCCAGCGACGAAGAAGAGGCCACTAGCTCTCATTACGGCCTAGGCGGGCGAAGCCCATTGATGCTCGGCAGCGATCAGACACCCGAAGCCTTTCCGGGGCAAATGGGTGATTACGAACTGGAAGAGCAGATCGGTCGCGGTGGTATGGGAGTTGTCTTCCGCGCTCGGCAAATTAGCTTGGGGCGCTTGGTGGCCGTGAAGATGATTCAGCGCGAACGGTTGACATCAGAGCACGAGCGTCAACGCTTCTTGGCTGAGGCTCAGGCCACCGCTCGCTTGGATCACCCCGGTATCGTGCCAGTGTACGAAGTTGGTGACTTTGATGGGCATCCGTTTTTCAGCATGCAATTGATTACGGGGAAGACATTATCGGAACGTTTGTCCGATGGCCCATTGCCCCAGCGCGAAGCAGCGCGGATGTTAGCCGATGTCGCACGAGCCATAGACCACGCCCACCAGCAAGGCATTCTTCATCGCGATATCAAGCCGTCGAATATTATCATTGGAGCCGATGGTCGGCCGCTGGTTATGGATTTCGGTCTGGCCAAATTTCTGGATGCAGCCAACTCGCTGACGCACAGCGGTTCGATCTTGGGCACACCTTCGTACATGTCGCCCGAACAGGCCGGTGGGCGTGGAGCCAGTAGCGGGCCGGCGGCAGACATCTACTCACTGGGCACCGTGCTCTATCACATGTTGACCGGTCGGCCGCCCTTTATTGCCTCCTCGCCGATCGAGATGGCGCTCAAGATCATCGAGCACGATCCTCCTCTGCCACGCTTGCTCGATCCGACCATCGATCGCGATCTGGAGATGATCGTCATTCGTTGTTTGCAGAAGCCACCTGACCTGCGCTATCCATCCGCCGGTGCCCTAGCTGACGATCTGGAATCTTTTACTCGCGACGAACCGGTCTCGGCACGAGGCGGTACGTTCTCGGATATTGTAGGACGATGGTTCCGTGAAACGCACCACGCCTCTGTGCTTGAGAACTGGGGGCTGCTGTGGATGTGGCACAGCGTGGTCCTGTTGGTCGCCTGTATCTTGACGCAAACCTTAGCTTGGTCGCACGTTGAGAATCGACTTTGGTATGCGGCCTTGTGGACGATCGGATTAGGTGCTTGGGCAGCCGTCTTCTGGATGATGCGCCGTCAAGTAGGGCCAGTGACCTTCGTGGAACGACAAATCGCCCACGTATGGGGCGCTAGCCTAGTGGCGATCGGTATGCTTTGGCCCTTGGAATGGTGGTTGGGGCTGGACCCACTGACGCTTTCGCCGCTGCTGGGCGTCATCACAGGCATGGTCTTCATGATTAAAGCAGGCATCCTGACCGGTGCGTTTTATGTTCAAGCGGCCTGTCTGTTTATGGCCAGCGTGGCCATGGCGGTGTTTCCGGACTACGCCCATCTTATCTTTGGTGTGGTTGCCGCTACTTGCTTTTTAGTCCCCGGTCTAAAATATTATCGTCAGAGGATTGCCCTGGAGGCGTAAGTTGGCCCTCGTGGCCGCAAGCTAGTTCGTCTCTACCTCAAACTGACGATTTGCATTCACCCCCGAATTCCCAACGACGATAAAGTCCAACGACGATGAAGCTCTCTATGTGTTTGTTCGTCTTGTGCTGGATGCTGATGGGCTGGTCGTTGGGCCAAGCACAGGAGCCTGCTGCGCCGCTCCAGCCCGTCGATGCACCTCCAACGGCGGAAGTTACCGAGCTAGAGGTAGCCAAGCCGGCTGCCAGCGAAGCCGCGCAGCAGTCGGACGAGGCTCAGCCGCAAAATAATGCTGCGCCACAGAAAGAAGCTGCGCCGGTCGATCAGTTGCTGGAACGCCGGTACAAGCAGGCTATGGTGATCGATGTGCGCGGGCCCATCTTTGGCAGCCTTAAGAGCTACCTATTTAACCGCCTGCAAGTTGCCAGAGATGGCGATGTCGATGTGATTGTGCTCCGCGTCACCAGTCCGGGAGGTAGCCTGGAGGATTCGGTCGAGATCGCGCGGCAATTGGCTGCCATCGATTGGGCTACCACCATCGTTTACGTTCCCGAAGAGGCCTACAGCGGTGCTGCCATCCTGGCGCTGGGTTGCGACCGCATCTACATGCATCCTCGCGCCCTGATCGGTGACGCTGGACCAATCGTCAATGAGAACGGGGTGTTTCAGCATGTGG
This sequence comes from Pirellulaceae bacterium, assembly GCA_020846515.1. GTDB lineage: Bacteria > Planctomycetota > Planctomycetia > Pirellulales > Pirellulaceae > Aureliella. The sequence goes on along the minus strand of JADLDX010000185.1, from coordinate 169 downwards.
AAGAAAAACGTGTCAGCGCGATTGCCGCCATGATGCATGAGTTGGCGGAGATCAAAAATCGGCCAGGCGCCTTGGCGGAAGCGATGGTCGATCGCAAGCTGAGTATCTACGAAGCCACACATAAAGTAAGTGGTCAACGCACGTTTCTCACCAACAAAGAAATTGAGAT
>JADLDX010000184.1 GCA_020846515.1 Pirellulaceae bacterium | reverse complement strand
CTTGCAGATTTGGATCCGGATAGAAGAAGGCCAGCTGTCGATCGGGATTGTAGTAGCCGACCGATACGTCGATATTGGTTTCGCTGACTCGCAGCGTCTTCAAATAATCTTGGCGATCTTGGCAGAGCACGACGGACATCTGCTGGCGGCGACTAAAGTTGGTATTGCGACCTGCCAAGCGCGCACTGGTCACATTGGGTGGCGCCCACAGTGGATAGAAGGTTTGAGTCCATAACGCAAAAAAGTTCTCCAGCTGTTGGGCGAGCGCCGTAGTCGTGGCTGCGTCGGCCCGGCTGATGAGCTTGAAATTGGTGCTCTCCAGCTGCAGGTACGTGCCCGGTGCCCAACCCAGTTCATGTGCCGCTTTGGCTACACGGGGTTTCGATTTGATCGTCAACGCCGATAGCAACGGTGCGAGCACGCGTTTAACGTCCGGATGAGTGCTATCCTCACGGGCTGCGCGCCACAAACTTTGATACGCAGCCCACTCATCGCCCTGGGCCAGACTCTGTTGAGCTTGCTCATACCAATACTGGGCATGACGACGTCGAGCCGCGGCGAAGTACTTCAACCAATTGTCATGGGCCGTCTTCTGTGCCGCCGTTCTGTCAGCCCTATTAACCAACGGATCAGGCAATACAGGCAGGTAAAGCCGATGCGTATCTGTCTTGGCCACAGGCAACCAGCCCTGCATCAATTGCTGCTCAGCGTTTAAACCCAGGCGCGCGCAGATCGCGTCCAGTCGATCAAGCTCCTGCTTAAATTGCAGTGGGTCAAGCGCTGCCAGAGGTACGTTCTTAACCGGCTCCGTGGTCGAAGAAGAGGGGGCAGTGGTGCGTGAGGTAGGGTTCGAAGACGGGGCCGATGAAGGGGGAGACGTTTGTGCGAACAACGTGGATGGCGACGATAGCGGCAAGTACGGCGCGACACAAAGCCACCAGGACAGGACAGCCAAAAAAATGTAGGCTTTGCAGTGCACTGTCAAGACTCTTCCTAACGCTTAATAATACGCTGTACGCAACCGTCTCACACGTGACTGACTTGGCCGGGCTGCGAAACTCTGTGCATGGCCATTCCAGTACCCAACTCACTTAACGCTATTCCATTATTACAGGTCGACATGTCGCTTGATACGCTCACCGCAGTGTTTGTTTACGGAACGCTAAAAACAGGTCAATGTCGCGAGCGTTGCTGGCCGTGTGAACCGCTTTCAGTCGAGAAGGCCTGGACCGCGGGTGAATTGTATGACACTGGCCCCTACCCTGCCCTCTTCCGTGGCGATGATTTGGTCGGTGGTGAGCTATGGACGTTCCCCGAATCCTCCATGGCCCTGGTCTTAAGCGAATTGGATGCAGTTGAGGAGTATCGACCAGGCAACGAGTCGACGAACTTATACAATCGCGAGATCGTGACTTGCACTGATCAACAGTATCGCAACTGGACGGCCTACACCTACCTTTACGCCAGGCCAGCCGAGCGGCAGTTCTTTCAGCGATTGTTACCGACCTACTCCTGGGACGAACGACGGTTCGCGGTCTGGCCACCTGCTGCCGACTGGTAGCGTGCCGACATTTGATGGATCGTGTCGGCAATCAGTTTTCGGCAACTGGCCGGTGAAATCAGCTCTGCCTCGTGGCCCAATTGCAGGACGCGCGGCACGATCTCCATATCATGATAGGCTGGTACCCGCAACAGGCCGCCGCCATCAGCCTCCGCCGTAAAGGATTGTTGAGCATGCCAGGGATCCTCTTGCACCCAGCGGGCCGCATGGGGTGAAAGTCGAATCTCATACGTGGTCGCCTCGGCACCGGAGAAAATGCCGACAGTCTGACCCAGATGAGTTTCAACATCGATGCTGTCGTTGGGTTTGAACCAGGCGTCGAGCGCCGTGGCGGCCAAGAATCGATCCAGTTTCCAATGTTTGAGCCGCTCTACCCCTTGGCCGTCGCGGGCCTCCTCGGTGGCGATGACATAAATACTTGATTGATAAACTACTACGCCGTAGGGTTCGATGACCCGAGTTTGTGCCGGTTTGCCGATTGACTGATATTCGATCTCCAAATGGCGATGCTCTTGGATGGCGCGATTGACCGTTTTGAGCATCCCTTGTTGCTTCTCGTAGCTCTTGGCCGGTGTGCCAAGCACATAAAGAGTTCGGCGATATCGTTGGTAGTGGTCCCACACACTACTGGGCAATTGCTCTTTGACTTTATTCCAGAAGGACTCGATCCCGATCCAGAACTGGGTACCGACCAGCGGTAGCATGAGCTGCCGGCCCATCGAGAGCGCGATCATCTCGCTAGCCGTGATGGCAATTTTTTGCAGGCCCTTATCCGCGCGGCTCATCTTCCAGACGCGGCCGCGCGCGTTCTCTTCATCCATAATCGGCATACCCGCGGCCACCAACGCTTCAATGTCGCGTCGGATACTGCGCGTATGCAACGAGGTCAGGCCTAGCTCTTCCACCACCGCGTCTCGCAACTCTTCCAGTGTCGCGCCGAATCGCAATCGCTCTAACACTTGAATGATCTTGTGCTGCCGAATCAACTGTTCATTACGTGCCAAGCGATCTCTCCTTCGCGGCCTACAGATGCGGTCTACAGTCGCGGTCTACAAAAAGGACAACGGCTGCCGACGATTCTCCAGCGGCAGTGGCACAATTTTACCGAGTCGATGCGATTCGAATATAGCCATGATCATTTCGATCGTCGCTCGGGCTTCATACATACCACACTTGGGTTGCCGATCTTCCTCGATGGCCGCGATCAGATCGCGCACCACGGCCGGATTGCCGCCGTCATAACCCGTAGCCGTGATGGTCTCTGGTTTGTCGAGCCCATTAGATGTGATGGTTTGCCACTTGGCGTTGACTGTGGGTGACTGCCAACTGGAGTCTTTTAACAGATAGGCTGGCAGTCCATAACCGGAGGCCATGTCGATGACACCTTTGGAACCGAAGATGCGCATGCCAAATCGGCTGGGCGTGCCGCCGGCTTTGCGTTTCGAAGAGAACGTACCGACCACGCCATTGGGAAAGCGATACGAAGCTTCGACGCGATCACCTGCCAATGGGCCCAAGCCTTCTGCCCCGGGCTTGACGTGTTTGGCCGTTACCAACTCGTCGCCCTCACTCATCATGGCCTGGCAAGTCAACGCGTCGCCAGCGATGGCTCGCAGCGAGTCCAATACGTGGGAGCCCAGTACCCACAGGTCTTCACCACCACCGCGAGCATCTTCTTTACCGCGCGTGCGGATCTCGACCAACGTCCCAATCTCTCCGGCGGCGATCAGATCCTTGACCACTTGCAACTGCGGCGAGTAGCGCGCGATGTGGGCCACGGCGATCTTTATGTGCCGCATTTCGCACGCCTTGATAATCTCATCCGCTTCGGTCAAGTCACGACAGAAGGGCTTTTCCATATACATATGCGCGCCATGTTCAGCACAGGCCAGCGCCATGTCGCGATGTTGATCGGTCCAACGCGGGCAGACGGCCACAATGTTCGGCCGCTCCTTGTCCAACATTTCGCGATAGTTGGCGTAGCCCTTGGCAGCACCCGTGCGACCGATGGCCTCTTTCAACCCGATCGGATGGTCATCAGCCACGGCGACGACCTGACAATTAGGCGTCGTCTTCCAGACGGCATCCAGTCCATGACCGAAGTTTCCTCGTCCTGTCGATCCGATAACCGCGACCTTATACATATTCCGCCCTCACCATGAACTGCCCATGTGAACTTTCAAAATTGTGATACTAGAATACCAAGTTTGAAAGTAGGCCGGAACAAGCGTAGCGCCGTTCCGGCCAGAGGCGACCAAAGAGCCTCCATATCACAGCTTGCTAGCGACTAGTCGATATTTCCCAAGTGCCGGAACGTTTACCAAAATGCCGGAACGCTCACCAAAATGCCGGAACAGCGCTACGCTTGTTCCGGCCTACACGGACCACACCCTTGTCAGCCCTCTATAAAAGATGTGGGCCGGAAAAGACGTAGGCCGGAACAAGCGTAGCGCTGTTCCGGCGACCGCCCGCGTTTAAAACGCAATCCCGGCAACCGCCCTTCCAGTTTCAAAAGCGATCCGCCGGAGCGGCGCTGCGCTTGTTCCGGCCCAGTTGGAGCAACATCTATGTCCGATTATCTGCGGTGGTTCACTCCCGGCGGCATGGTTTTCCTGACCGTGGTCACGTACGCGCGACGTAGCATTCTGACAACCGACCAGGGGCGAGCGATGCTTCGAGCCGCGATCAAGGAGGTGCGTGGCAAGCGACCCTTCAATCTTGTGGCCACAGTGCTCCTACCGGATCACTGGCATCTCGTCATGAAACTGCCCGCTACAGATGCAGACTATTCGACGCGCATTAAGCGAGTTAAGGAAGAATTCACGCAGCGTTGGCTCAAGTGTGGTTTGGCCGAAGCACGTGTAACCGATTCGCAGCGACGGCGCGGCGAGCGAGGTATCTGGCAGCCTCGTTTCTGGGAACACACGATTCGCGACGAGCATGATTTGGAAGCGTGTGTCGACTATATCCATTGGAATCCGAGAAAGCACGGCCTAGTCAATCGGGTGTGCGACTGGCCGTGGTCCTCTTTTCATCGTTTCGTAGCAGCCAGACATTATTCCCGAGATTGGGGCGGTACTAATCCAAACACGATCGATCCCAAATTCCACTGGGGCGAATAGTCAGTAGGCCGGAACAAGCGCAGCGCAGTTCCGGCAACGCGTTTTTACCGCAGTCTCAGCAAATGCGGCTCATATTTGGAAGCAATCCGCCGGAACGGCGCTGCGCTTGTCAGCCCATTATGAAGGAGGTAGTCAGGCAGCTTGAAAAAAGGGGTCAGGTCTATTTTTTCGGGAAGAGTCAGGCCGCGACCGAGTAGAGCTGCCAAGGCAAGTGAGATTTACCGAGGAATTTCGATTGCCACGTTTTTCCAAACCCAACAGGACCGTTGAGCTTTCGAAACTATGCGGCCCCAAGGGCGTGGATCGTAGCTTGGGCACTTTTGCCCGAGCTGAAACTGAGATGACGGGCAGGAGGAGTGCCTATCTTACGCAATAAATTAGACCTGACCCCTTTTTTGCTGGGGATTGAGAGATGTTTGACGCTAGACAACACTGACTGGGAGCGAATTAGAATATCACTTGGGGGCTGCGGACGAAGGTTGTAATCTTGAACCCTTTGGATCGAACATCGATGGCAGACCGGTTCACGCGATGAAGTTCATGAAGTAAGAACTTTTGACGAATTGAAAGCATGAATGAGCTCACACGTATTCTTAACGCTTGCCGAGACGATCAGAGCGCTCCGGCGGATGAATTGCTGCCATTGGTTTACGAGGAACTGCGCAAACTGGCTGCTGCCAAGTTAGCGCGGGAACCGGCTGGCCATACGCTTCAGGCCACCGGATTGGTTCACGAAGCCTATTTGCGATTGGTCGATCAGGAAGGACTGCCCAAAGCGTGGGAGGGGCGCGCCCATTTCTTTGCGGCCGCAGCGATAGCCATGCGCCGCATCCTCGTTGAATCAGCTCGCCGAAAGCGCCGGATCAAACATGGCGGTGACTTTCAACGCATCGAATTAGACGCTATCGACGTTGAGTTGTCGGATTGGCATGACGACTTAATCGCTTTGGACGAAGCCATGTCGAAGTTGGCCGAGGTCGACCAGGTGGCAGCCGACCTGGTGCATTTGCGATACTTCTCGGGGCTAACGAACCACCAGGCCGCTGAGCTTCTGGGGATTTCGGCTCGAACGGCCGAACGGCGATGGGCCTATGCTCGAGCCTGGCTTCATCAACAGATTCGCGGCACCGGAGAGTAATAGCTCGAATTGCGCGACCCGTTTTTTGTGGCTGGTCTCAGATTTTT
>JADLDX010000183.1 GCA_020846515.1 Pirellulaceae bacterium | reverse complement strand
GGACCAGAGCATAGTTACTGGAAAGATTCAGGGCGAGCCGAGTACACCTACTGTCGCGATGACGAAGCCCTAGCGATGTTTGACAAGGTCGCGAGAAACGAAGGCATTCTGCCGGCGCTAGAGTCCTGCCATGCGTTAGCCAAGGCACTGGAGATTGCGGCGACGATGCCCGCCGACCAGAACTTACTGGTTTGCTTAAGCGGCCGCGGCGACAAGGATGCCGCTGAGATCGCACGCTTAAAAGGTGTCGACATGTAATGCGTGAGAGCCCTTCTGAGAGTATCATCAGCCCACAAAACTATTGCTCGCCAACCTCCTCCTGTATAGATCTGCCGCACGCATGTCCGCCATCGATAAGTGTTTCGCCCAGCTCAAAAAATCCGGCCGCAAGGCGTTTATTCCGTTCATCACCGCCGGCGACCCTTCGTTGGCGATGACTGCCCAGTTGCTCCAACGCCTCGATGCTGCAGGTTCGGCTATTGGCGAAGTGGGCATCCCTTACAGCGACCCCATCGCCGACGGGCCGGTCATTCAAGCTTCCTACACCAGAGCCTTGCGGGCCGGTGTCAAACTGGACGGCATCTTCGACTGCATCCGCACCGTGAAACCCACGTTATCGATGCCCTTGGTCACGATGGTCAGTTATGCCATCATCTACCGCCGCGGGCTGGAGCGTTTTATCGACGATGCGAAAGCCGCAGGGTTTGATGGAGCGATCGTACCAGACCTATTAGTCGAAGAGTCGGAAGCCGTTCGCCAGGCTTGCACGGCCCGCGACTTTAACTTGATTCAGTTGGTCACGCCCACCACCACGCGCGAGCGCATGCTGCGTATCGCTGAAAGCTCCAGTGGCTTTATCTACTTTGTGTCGGTAACTGGTATCACCGGGGAACGCACAGAACTTCCACCCGGGTTGCTCGACCAGGTCTCATGGTTGCGAGAGCGCACCCAAGTGCCAATCTGCATCGGCTTCGGCATCAGCCGCACCGAGCACGTCAAGCTGCTCGCTCCGGTAGCCGATGGCCTGATCGTTGGTTCGGCAATCGTACGTCGCTACGCCGATGCCAGCGATCCTCAAGCCGCACTTAATCAGGTCGATGAGTTAGCCCGCGAGTTGATTGCTGCTCTGTGATGAGCAGCCCGTGCCCAGCTTGGCTTGGTGACCTACTTCGCTTCAACCGCGGTGATCTTGTAGATCGCTGCCAGCGTGCCATCAGGAAACTTAAACTCTTCGACTTCGAACTTACCGCGAACCGCGATCGGCTTGGTCGTAAAGTCAGCCGTCTTGCCTTTGTCCATGTAGATCATGACGCAATCGTAGATAGCCGCTCCTGGACCGAAGCAGCATTCCATGTTATCGCGAACTAGCACAAAGTTTTCGATGCCCGAACTCTTGTAAACGCTGTTGGGCAGGATGTAACCTCGCAACTTGATCGTCTGCTTATCAAGGGCTTTAATCTCCTTGGTCAGCATACTGTTTTCAAACTTACCACCCTTCTCGATCTCAAACTTGAGGTCATCAAAGGTGATGTCACCCTTGCTGCGGGCTGCAGCGCGAGGCGAACGCGGAGCAACCGTTTGGCGAGGGGCCGTGGGAGTTCGATCAGCAGCGGCGTCCCTGACGGCCGGCGGCTGAGCATCCTTCTGAGTAGCCTGCGGAGCATCCTTCTGGGCATCCTTTGGGGTCTCTTTCGGAGCACTGGCTGGCGTACTACTGTCGGACTTGTCTTGGGCACGGGCCGGACGCACATCTCCGAACACGACTGTGCAGAATGCCAATAGCAGGATCAAGAAGGGGGCCACACAAGGCATTGCGACGGACCGGACCGCTGTCAGGCGACAACTGAATGAGTGGTTGGCTTGAGTGTCGACGGGGCAGCGCATAGCGATTAACTCCCAGGGTGCCGATCGCGATCGTCACCTGACAGCCATTGGGCATGCAGCGATGATTAGCGCGACGCGAATGTTAATTGATGAAGTCAGCCTGCAGCGTATAGTATACGCCTTCCAGACCTTCGATGGGCTTCAATTGCCGATTGACACGCAACGTACCGGACAGCTTTTGCGTGCGCATGCCCTTCTTGGCATAGTCGTCGCCGCTCAGGGTCACTTCGATCATGTGCGTCAGTGGAGGTTGTCCTCCAAAACAGCAGGTCCCCAAATCCGGCACCAACACGAACTTCTTGGCCCGCGGTGAATCCATCGAGGTCGGATGAATGTAGCCTTTAACAAATACCTTCTGACCATCCAAGGCCAATGCCGCTGGGGGTGGCAAGTCCGGCGCGCCGGTCGGACTGGTTAGGCTCATAAACGCTATCCGTTGATAGCCAGGTGGAACCTCGGTGAGATAGATATAGGTGTGATAGGCCGGCGCGGCCAGCAGAGTTACACCAGCGATGGCCAGACCGAGCTGCGCCAGCGGTTTGCCCAGCAATTCGTTGGGATATTTGCGAATGGCCAGCAAAGCGCTGATGCCCATCAAAAGGGCCACAGCCGGAAACAACAACATGCCAACAAACAAAAACGACAACAATCCCAATGCGGCCAGAACCAACGAACCTACGGCGGCACGGCTCACCGATTGGTAGACCAAATCGTCACCGCTGGTTATTGGCGTTTCGTAAGCATTTGAATCTTGGCTTGTCGCTACAACGCTCATATCAGTCTGCTCCAAACTGAGCTCCAGCCGGAGCTCAACGTCAGCCCAAAACTATTTCGTCCCGGTACGCAGGCTCACCCACAAGTACCCCAGCACAGACGGTTTACCCGTGCCGGTTATGGCCAGCCACATGGCCAGGGTGACCGTCGAGGCCGCCATAGCGATTACGCTGATGGTCGATCCAAGGTTCGAGCCCAATTTTTCATCAGCCCCAACCGAAGCGTTGACTGTTGGTCGCACAGTCATGGATCTGGCAGCCAGTGGAATATCGGTCGTCAAGCTAGCGTAACTTTGTCGGACCGAGTCGCGCGGCAATGGCGCCGCAGCTGGAGCGACCTGGCGCTGCCATGAACTGGACTGCTTGGAACTAGGTGCCGCCGGTTGCGGCACTGGGAAAAATGAGGTGGCTCGCTTAAAAGCGGCTGGATCAATTTTCTCCAATTCCCCCAACTGTGCGGCGGCCTCAGGCAACGGACAAGCTCGTAGGTAATTGATCACCGGTACGCGAACCCAGCTCGATTTGTCGTCAGCCGTTTTGAACAGATTCACCAGCGTATCGATCTGGGACCAATCTTCCAATCGCGACAAATCGGGTATTACCAAATCGGCCAACTCTGGCCGACCCAGTATGAGATGCATCGACTTGAGCACGCGCGCCTTCTCAACGACGTTTCCATCGCTAGCATGAAAACGCAACGCCTGGATCGCGGAATAGGTATCTGAGTATGGACTCTTCTTGTTGCCCAGAAATAGTTCATCAATCAACTTTAATCCATCCCCGCCACGCAGGGTTACATAGCAAGCGATCATGGCATCCAGGCCCGAACGCTGATTAGGATCTTCGCTTCGCAAGAGCTTTTCAATCAAATCAGCATCTTCGGCTTTGCCACAGATGCCGAGCATCACCAAATAGAGTCGTTTGTGATCGGCCGGCAGATTGGGATCCTGAATCCATTTGAGCAATTGAGGACGATCCAGCTTGGCCTTGAGAGCCACTACATCTGCGTAGGGCGCTTGGGCAAACTCATCGTAAGCATCGCGCGACAGCAGCGACTCTTCGTTTTCCAGGAACTGCAAATAGAATTCGAGTTGCTTGCTTTGCGATTCAGGCAACTTACCAATCGACTTGATGTAATCAATGGCCTTGGCAGAGACGGGCAGAGGTGATGACCAGAGCAGTTCTGGAGGATCAACGGCCATGATCAAGAACTTGGAACCCTTGGGCGCGGTACCAAAGTAGGCGGCTTGAATCGTCTGATTGACCTGAATGTGCTTCTCGCCCTTAAGCACGTCCAGCACTTTGAACTGGGCATCCGTTTCCGTTTCGCCACTGCCGACGACTTCCGCCAGGACGACTGCGTCCATCG
>JADLDX010000182.1 GCA_020846515.1 Pirellulaceae bacterium | reverse complement strand
TACCGCCTATTAGAATATCCCTCGCACTACCACCATTGATCTGATCGTTGCCACTACCACCCAAGACGATATTCGGACCATTGCCACCATTCAACTTGTCGTCGCCTGCTCCTCCGTCAATCAGCGTAGGGAGCGAAACGCCACCGGATACGGTTACCTGATCGTTGCCATCACAGGTCTGAACTACAATTCGAGAAATACCGGCCATCGGGACATCGCGGAAACTGCCGGTTGTCAAAAAGTCCGCATGAACCTTATAGACCGAACCCGTTTGGTTAATCGTGACCCGATCGTCGGTGTCTGTCCCGATCACGTAGAGCGTGCTGCCTACAACGCCCACACCCGTGATGACCGCCGTGGTAGTGGATGTGACCGAACCGCCATCATCATCGGTCAGAGTCACCGTGATCGTAAAGATCCCGCCGGTCGCATAGGCATGGCTGCCAGCAAGGGTTCCCGATCCTGCTCCTTGGCCGACGGTGGCTGTCGTGACATTGCCATCGCCCCAATTGATCGACGCTGTGTGTGTATCAAGCAAGCCCACGTCAGTGAACGAGGCAGCGATCGTAACTGTATCCACACCCATAAACGCATTGCAGCAACTAGACGCGCTGTTCGTTAGGCTAGCGAGCAATGGATTGACATTGTTGACCGTAACTGTGGTTTGAGCCGTGTTGATGTTGGTCCCGTCACTCACCATGACGGTCACGTTGTTGGCACGTGGCCCGTCAGCCAGTCCTAGCACCAGCAGCTGAGACAGCGTGATCGTCGGATTGATGCCGGTCACGTTTTCATCATAGTCGCCGTCAGCGTCCACGTCCCAGCGATAGGTCAACGTATCCGCCGGCAAATCGGCATCGGACGAAGCCGAAGCATTTAAAGTCAGCGAGCCACCTTCGTTAATCACATACGGCCCGCCTGCGTTTGCCACGGGTGCGAAGTCGTCGTTTTTGATCGTGCCCAGGCCTATACCATCTGCGATACTTACGCGAGTCGCATCCGACGCGCCGTTGATCTGGGCATTGCTCAGGTGCACATTAAATGTCTCGTCCAGTTCGGAAAGGTTCTCCCGTTTCACATTGACCATAACTGTAGCACTAGTCGCGCCAGCCACAATTGTTACGGTCTGGTTCACTACATCCGCAAAGTCGACCCCGCCGCCCGTTGCCGAAATGCCGCTGGTATTGACCAAGACCGTGATGTCCCCAGACGCGGTGATTCCACTGCTAGCCGAATCGATGCTAACGGTAAACATCAGCACCGTCGTTCCAGGTGCGTCACCCTCGACGTGCAATACGTCGTTGATGCTTAGCGTAGCGCTGTCGTTATCCAAGATCTGCAAGCTGGCCGTGTCGGTGGCACCGATGCTGATCTGCGGATCACCACTGGCAATGCTGGTTAGCTGGACGATGACCGTTTCGTCGGCTTCCACAATGGAGTCATCGACGATGCCGGTGACATCGATATCGGCTGTTGTGATTCCAGCCAGAATCGTGACTGCGCACGTGGACTTACATAAGTGAGTATGCCCGAGATTGTATCAGTAAACGTGCGTTCAAAAATAATGCGGGCCGGCGGCCACGCGGCTAGGTTAAGTTAAATCAAACGAGGGACGTCGTCCTGCGCAGGGTCGCGTCGGACCAAAGAGTGCCGTCGATACCGAGGTCCGTGAACGATCTGCTGCATCCCGTGGCGACGATGCGATGAAGCCGCATCACCACCTTGTCCACTGCAATCGCGATCGTTTGCGAAAACAGGCCGGTAAGCTCAATGCATTCCAAGTGCAGTTTTCAAAAGGAGTTCTTGATGGCGGACACAACCGAAACGTTTCAAGGAATTTTGCAAGGGCAGTCCATTAAGTTAGACCGGCCACCAAGCCTCCCCGATGGCTCGAAAGTGAAAGTCACCGTGCGTAAAGCTAAGTTGTCAATACCGGAACGAGAAGCCAAGCTGAAAGAACTTTTCGGTGGCTGCTCCCAAGACGCTGCGGATCTCGAACGCTTTATGGAATGAAATCGGGAGCCGCAACGGCTCAACCGTCGAGGAGAAGGTGATTGAACTTCCTGATTGGAATGTGACGCACCGGTTGATGCCGACGGAGATCTTACTATAGTGCGCTGGCGCTTGAATCAACAATAGCGCCATCTACCAGTATCCGCCCTTGTTGGATCTTGATCATCTTCGGTTGTCCGTCGGCGTTGCGCGTGAAGCTGCGGAATTCGAAGTAGGGTTTCTCATTTAAGTCCACTGTAATATCGGCCAGAATGTGGCAAGCGATGGCTTCGCCTAGTACCAGGCTGCGCGTATTGTCGGTGCGCCAGTGGACACCGCCCATGCTACGTCCGAGGGCGACGTTCGAGGCCAGTTTATTAAGTTCGCCCTCGATTGTTAGCTGGCCGGCGATATCCGCTGGCAGTGGCGTGCGAATCTCATCTTCATTGGCGGCTTTGCCGGTCTGGTAAGCGGTGAACTCACCGCCAGAACCATATGGAAGACTGCGTTCACCGAGTTCCGCCAGAGCTTTGGGGACAACCTTTCCATCCATACGATCGAAGGTTTGGAAGAAGGCTTTCAGGATCGTAACGCAACTGCCGGCGACAGTCGCATGGCCAGCACCATAGGCTGGATGCGTGGGGCTGCCAGCGGTGAATGCCATCGGCAACAGCAAGCTTCGGCAGTCGTCCTTGATGCGTTCAGCCGCCTCCGTCTTGGAAACCCAACTCGGCAATCCATATGGGCGTTTTTCTTTTTTGGTGCCGACGCCCAAAGTTTGCACATGAACGAGTCCCCCGTAGGCCTCTGGTCGCAAGCGTAGATGCACTTGCCACTTTTGATTCCACACGATCTTCAATGCGCGAGTCGCGACCTCGGAAACCAGCGCTAAGATGTGTGGCCCGCCCAAGGTGCCGAAGCCAGCTTCGCGATTGCCGAAGTCGCCGCGGGGCATGTCGCCATAGGGGTTGCCATAGTTCCACTTGGCACCGCCGGAGAGCAATAGCAACGTGGCATTGAAGTAAGCTTGATGCAAAGCGTCTTTGTTGACGAAGCGGGCCAAGTCGCGCATGGTACCGATGTAACGAGTCTTGCGTTCGTAGTTGCCTTCGCAGTGTTCGTTGGATTGAGGGTAAGCCTGGCCATCGGCGTCTTTGCCTGAATTTTGAACCTCAAGCCAACTTGGGAAATCAGTTAAGAAGTTCAAGTAGGACTTGTAGGGCAATTGTCGTTGGCTGATCGTTTGGGTGCCGAAGAAAGGATCGCGTACAAAGAACTGGCTTAGGGGCGGACCATACTCTTCACCAGCCAAGCCCATGCGAAATAGATTTTGGGGAGTAATCTTACTGATCGAACCGGCTGGCCCTGGGACATCAACACCTGTGATGAGATGCCCTGGATCGCTGCGATCATCGCAGGCTCGTTTGAACAGGTCGTTGATTTCTTTGGCAGCCGCAGCGACCGTGGGATCGCTACCAAATTGATCAAAGGATAAATCTCTCAGGATGGCCATCCAGTAGAGCTCAGTCATTTCTGCGGCGGTCGTAGTCGACAGCACGGCCGGTGCAGGCGGCATGGAGTAGGTGGCCGGATGTCGTGTCAGTCGATCATGCGCCAGCCCTGCCTGAGGGTTGGTCAATCTGGCTGTACCATCTTTGTACATCGGCACATCACGAAAGACTGCATTGCCCTCACAGGCTTGCACGAGCCTGTCGAAGTGCACCGGATCGACTTCACCAAACTTGTCGTGTTTGAGCGTTTTATGAAAACTGCCCAAGCCGCGTACTGGCTTGCCACCCACTTTGAAGACGCGATTCGTATCACCGTTGCTAGTCATGTTGATTGCCTGAGAAAGTTGTTACTCGTTAAGGGAAGAAGCACTGAGAATCTCATGCGTTTCGCTTACCACACC
>JADLDX010000181.1 GCA_020846515.1 Pirellulaceae bacterium | reverse complement strand
GATAAGTTCTTCGCTTATTTGCATGACTAGTTTGAAACTGCTTAAGAGTTAGGTTGGTTGTCTTGCTGACGGTTGTAGACGGACTGTCGTTCAATGCTGACCGAATCGACAATGCCAATGACGACGGTATCGATGGGAAGCTTGTTGGTCTCGGGCGTGAAGCGAGCACTACTGCCTTGGGAGATCAGCACCATATCGCCCACGCCGGCACCTAGTGCATCGACTGCAACGAACGTGCGACCTGTCGTAACCAATTTTTCTCGATTGGTGCCGTCCAGTCGATAAGGTTCGACGATCAGCAGTTTCTGCCCGATCATCGAATCAACTTTCTGGGTTGCGACCACCGAGCCGGTGACTCTGGCGACAAACATCGCGCTCAGCCTTTCAATGCGCCGAGCGTCTGACGGGCGACGATCAGCTCTTCATTTGTAGGAATGATCCAAATCTGCACGCGTGAGCCAGGACTTTCCAGCCTCGACTCGCCTCGAGCACTCTGATTGCGCTCGGCATCCAGTTCGATGCCCAGTTCACTCAGACCAGCGCAAACGGCTGTACGTATGCGTTGACCGTTTTCACCAATGCCACCGGTGAACACCAACGCATCGGCACCACCCAGCGCCACCAGCATGCCACCGAGTTGTCGACGAATCTCTGCCACATACACATCTAGCGCCAACTGGGCGTCGGCATGGCCGGCATCTGCCGCCTGCTCCAGATCGCGTATATCGCCGCTGACTCCACCGGAGATGCCTAAGAGGCCTGCTTCGGTTGAGAGTTTCTTGAGCACATCAGCCAATGACAGGCCGGTGTGTTCCATGATCATCGGTAAACAAAACGGATCGAGATCGCCCACGCGGTTGTTCTGCGGCAAGCCTGTTTGCGGGCTCATGCCCATCGTGGTGGCCACACTTCGGCCACTAGCGATCGCGCATAAACTGCTTGAACCGCCCAAGTGCAACGAGATGACTCGCGCATCGGAGCGACCAAGAATCTCTGCTGAACGTGTAGCAATGAAGCGATGGCTGGCGCCATGAAAGCCCCACTTGCGAATCGGCAGCGCATCAGACCAGGCTTTGGGTAACGCATAGTACTGACGAGCCATCGGTATCGTCCGATGGAAATCGGTTTCAAAAGCAGCCACCAACGGAATATCGGGCACAGTTGCCGCCAGTTGTCGCATCGCTGCCAAATAGGGCGGATTATGTGCCGGTGCTACCGAGTTGACTTGCTCCATCGCATCGAGCACTTGTTGATCGATACGAAACACACCTTGTAACTTGCCACCATGCACGGCCTTGAACCCAATCGCCGAAATGTCGGCTGCACTTTGGATGCAACCATTCGTCGGATCGGTCAACTGTTCAACACAAGCCCGCACGGCCACGCCGTGATGCGGCACTTGCATCTCCATAGCACCCTTATAGGAACCTATCTCAATTGTGCAGGGACTCATCGGCGAACCGATGCGCTCCACTCCACCGCGCGCCAATTGACGCTCGGTAGTCATATCGAATAAACGATACTTGAAACTGGTTGATCCTAAGTTGGCAACGAGTATTTTCATCCTTGGTCCTACACTGTGCGTCGAATAACTGTGCGTTGAATAGTTGAGGTATGCAGATGATCAGCCACTACAAGCCTTGTTGGGCTGGTAGCCTGAGGCTGTGAATCGGCTTAACCAAAAAATGCTTGAGCCAGGCCTTCGGCTGGACGAGGGATAATATGGCTGCTGACCAGTTCGCCTACTTGCGAAGCGGCTGCTGCACCAGCTTCTACGGCCGCGCGAACGCTGCCCACGTCACCACTGACCACCGTGGTGACCAAGCCGCCACCAATGTCAACGCGTTTGACGATCTCGACGCTGGCTGCCTTGACCATGGCATCAGTCGCTTCAACCAGTGCCAAAAGACCTTTGGTTTCAATAAGTCCAATTGCTTGTTGCATGTTCTTCTTCTTACTTTTTATCTGTGAGCTGAGTTGACTAGTTGTGGAACGAGGTACCCGACGAGTTGTGGACCCTTCGGATGGGAGGAACCGGGGCTCGCGCCCGTTGGTTCAGCGACGCATTAGGATGGGGCGGAGCTGCTGTTGCCCACCTTTAGAACTCGACCTAGGTCTTCATGAGGGCGTGCAATCACTTGAACGCTGACAACTTCACCGACTCGACCAGCCGCAGCGGCTCCGGCATCTGTGGCGGCTTTCACCGCAGCGACGTCACCGGTCACGAAGGCCGATACCAGGCCGCTGCCGACCTTGTCCCAACCCAAAAACTGCACATTGGCGGCTTTCATCATGGCATCGGTCGCTTCGACCAACGATACGAAACCCTTGGTTTCGATCATGCCTAGAGCTTCAGAAATCTTGGCCATACTTACTTTTCTCCTAGCTTTCGCCATTGGAAAGTTACCTCAAACTTTTTCATTGACCTCACACGGGTCAACAGCATGTGTGTTATACGAATTGCGTAATTGCCGCCACCGTTGCCTCGAACCAATCAATGGGCCAATCAATGGGCCTGACAGGAACACGATTTGCCTTGCGGCTTAATGATGATCTCAGTGGCCGATTCGAGATTGCACGCATTGCCTTCATCGGTATCAATATGCACTTCCAGCTTGGCCGCCTTGTCAGCGCGCACCAGCAGATCTTCAAATGAGACGGTGCACTGCGGACTCTTAATGGTCAAAGTCATGAACTCACCATTTTTGACGCCCAGCTTTTCGCAATCTTCGAAACTCATGTGCACGTGACGGGCAGCGCGAATCACGCCTTGCGATAGTTCCACGGCCCCAGCCGGGCCGACCAGCACACAACCAGGCGTGCCTTCAATGTTTCCGCTGTGGCGAACGGGAGCTTGAATGCCTAACGAGATGGCGTCGGTCATGGCCAGTTCTACTTGACTAAAGTTTCGCGTTGGACCCAGCACGCGAACCTCTGGCAGCATACGGCGACGCGGGCCAACGATCATGACCGTTTCCTCAGCAGCGTAGAAGCCATCTTGAAACAGCGCCTTGCCAGGCGTCAACTTGCGACCTGGACCAAACAGCTTTTCCACGTGCGCGTCGGTCAAATGCACATGCCGCGCGGAGATACTGACCACCAGATTCGATGGTGTGGCTTGCTTGCCACCACCGGCCGCCGGGGCAGGAACAATCGGCGAAGCCTGAGGCATCGCGCCACCAGCGACGCGCCGTACGATTTGACGAACTAATTGTTCAACCTGATGGCGTTCCATGCTACCTGCACTCATCGGTTTGTTCTCTTGATGATCTTGTGAATAGGGTGGCTGTGGTGCCGGAGCGTCTGGAGGGGGGCGTCTGGCCGGACTTACTAAAGGGTTAAGCTATATGGGTATCGCTGTCTTGGTTGGCCGGGGTCTGCGCCAAGTGTAGTTCGACCCCAGCGGATTGCAGCCGTTGGCGCCAGGTACTATCCAACTCATCGTCACTAACTACCGTGTCTACGTCGGATAAGTCGCATAACCGCGCCAGCGAGCTACGGCCAAACTTGCTGCTGTCGGCCACCACGATGGTGGTGTCAGCCGCTTGCATCATCGCTCTTTCGGTTTCAACCAGCAGCAAGTTGCTGTTGTAGTAACCTCGTTCGTCGGCACCGGCGATACTCAGTACCGCCTTTTGGACATTCAACGAGGCCAACATCTGATTGGCATAGGGGCCCAAAGACACGCCGGTTCGGCTATGCACGTATCCGCCGAGCATGACCAGGTCGACCTGCTCGCTAGCGGCGAACAGGTTTGCCAAAGGAAGCGAGTTGGTAACAATCTGAAGAGGGCGGCCCACGAGCTGCTTGGCCAGTTCGTAGGTCGTACTGCCGCCATCCATCAGAACGGTATCATGCGCTTCGATCAATCGACTAGCCGCAATCGCTATCTGTCGTTTCTTCTCCCACTGCCCAGCTCGTTTGTGCTCAAACAGTCTCAACGAGGCCGTTGGACCGGTAAAGAAAACTCCTCCATGCGTTCGCTGGGCCTCGCCTGTCTCTTCCAACGCATCCAGATCGCGTCGAATGGTCGATTCGCTCACGTCCAAAGCCGATCGCAGGTCCGGAATTGACACAAACCCTTGGCTGCGAATAAGTTCCAGCAGCTTCATACGCCGCTGCTCGGTGGTCATCGCATTGCTCAAAGGGGCCAGTCCTCGCCGGGGGCATTAGCCGTTAGCGACCGCTGCCTGGTAGCTGTCGCGAAGATGAATGAATCCTACCATGGATGTGAGAGTTTTCAATCACGCAGGTCGTTAGACTTCGCCTGTTTTATCCAAGTTTTCAAATGGGAGTGCCTGTGCGACTATTCTTGATAACTTTCGTGCTGCTCGTCTGCAGCAATGTATTCATGACTTTTGCCTGGTACGGCCACCTGAAGAACCTGGCGGCCCGGCCGATGATCGTGGCCATCTTGGCCAGTTGGGGTATCGCGTTTTTTGAGTATGTCTTGCAAGT
>JADLDX010000180.1 GCA_020846515.1 Pirellulaceae bacterium | reverse complement strand
GCACGATCTCGTTGAACTTCTTGATGAAGTCCACCGCCTCCAAGTTCTCCCGTCCGCCGAACTGGTTGGGGATCCACTCCCCCGGCCCGCGCGAGTAGTCCAGATACAACATGCTGGCCACGGCATCGACCCGCAGACCATCGATGTGGTACTTGTCCATCCAGAACAATGCATTGGAGATCAGGAAGTTTCGGACTTCATTGCGTCCGTAATTGAAGATCATCGTACCCCAGTCAGGATGTTCACCTTGACGAGGGTCTTGATGCTCATAGAGCGCCGAACCATCAAATTGACGCAGGCCATGACCATCTTTGGGGAAGTGGGCTGGAACCCAGTCGACTAACACACCGATGCCGTTCTGATGGCAATGGTCGACCATATACATAAAATCTTCAGGCGTGCCAAAGCGGCTGGTAACGCTGAAGTAACCAACGGTTTGATAACCCCATGATCCGGTAAAGGGATGCTCACTGATGGGCATCAGTTCGATGTGCGTAAAGCCCATCTCTTTGCAGTAGTCAACCAGTTGATGAGCCAGGTTGCGGTAGTTCATCCAACCGTGCGTGCCGTTTGGATCGCGACGCCACGAACCTAAATGCACTTCGTAGACAGAAATCGGATCGCGCAGCGGATCGCGACCAGCGCGACGCGCCATCCACTCGCTATCTTCCCAGGTATAGCCGTCGAGATTGGAAACTATGGAAGCCGTACGAGGCGGCAGTTCCGCATAGAAACCAAATGGATCGCTCTTGTCGATCGTTTGGCCATCGGCCGAACGCAAGCGGAATTTGTATTTTTGGCCTGCGCCGATAAAGGGTACGAACAATTCCCACACGCCAGCGGGAATGTGTTTGCGCATCAGATGCTGGCGACCGTCCCAGCTATTGAAGTCACCCACGACTTGAACACTCTGCGCATTGGGGGCCCAGACGGCGAAGTTCACGCCGCTGACGCCGTCGATGGTGCGCACATGAGCGCCCATCTTGTTGTACAGCTGCCAATGACGACCTTCTCCGAACAAGAAGCGGTCGAAGTCAGACAGGTAAGGGTCTACGGCATAAGGGTCGTGCATATCTATGATTTCACCGCTTTTTGAAGCAACACGCAGTCGATAGTTAGCTGTTGAATTTGGGCCTCCCAGCGGGCACAACGCTTCGTAGAATCCGGCTGGATGCACGCGGCGCATAGGCCGTAACGTATTTTCATGGGCATCGACCAGCCAAACTTGTTCACTCTCTGGCAAATAGGCTCGAACCGACATCGCCTGGCGTCCGCCTTGCACTATCGGATGAGGGCCCAGCATTTGAGCAGGGTTCTCAAGTTGACCATCGATCAACCCGCTGATGCCTTGCAATGAAAGCTGTGTACGCACACCGGTCTCCGCAATGTAAAAGTTATAACCTGCACGTCGCGAGCCGTCAGGGCATCGACGCTCTTCTCGCGACATGGTTAGCCATCAAAGTTGTTTAAGTCAGCGTGTTTTCCATCACGTCACCACACCTCGAAACACGCACAAGGGGGGGGCGAGATTTGTCTTAATTCGTTGGATTGGTGGCTGGCAGTCCCCACCACAGTGCTAAGGTTTTAACTGGTCAAACTGCCGGTCAATCGGCCACCGAATCGGCGGGAGCGAGCCGGTCCACGACCTTGCCACCAGCCCAACCAACCCGAAGCCAGGTGCCACCAGGAGTCGTCACGAGCTGCCAAGTGGGGACGTGGCACGTGCCGCACGCTTGCCGCCCGACGGGCCGGAGCAAACTCCGCAGCATGGGCAGCCGCAACCTGGTCGGGTTCAGCGGCCAAAGTCGCAAGTGCTCCTGATTCTTCGGCAATGTCTACCTCTTGCTGACGGGTTGATCGCCGACTTGGTGTCTGTCGCCCTGGAAGACGAACTGGGAAATGGGGCGCAGGAATCCAAGGTTGAGTGACCTCCGGCTCTGCGTTCAAGGCCGGCTGAGTTACCAGCGACTCAGCCACTTCATCCACGCCCAGGGCTGCGACGGCTGACTGCTGAGCCAAAGACGACTCTAGCAACCGGCAGGCCACTTCATGGAAACGCATGGCACCGTCGATTCGCTGCCAAAGATCGGCATTGCGAATCGGCTTTTGAACGCCGAAGTGTTCCCATATGTAGCCCGTCTCCCGCCACTCGCTCAGACCATAGCGCAGGCCGCGCGCCACGTAACGACTGGTCGTCACTAACGTCACTTGACTTGGTTGCTCAATCGCCTCCAGGCCGCGTACCACGGCCAGCAGTGACAAACGTTCGCGCGGTTGGGCTCGTTCGCCATCGGCCGCTTCCAATCTCTCAGCAGCGTCGATGCGTTCGAGCACAAAGTGCCAACGACCGCCCACCGGATCGGTATCCGAGGCAGCGTTCTTGGACACACTGGCGTCACAGAACAATAAAAAATGGGGTTTGGCAAAGACCATGGCTGGTTCCTGGCGACATATCAGTCATGTCGCAGGTGTCGAAAGTAACCCCATCCATGGCCACCGACCACCCTGTCTTTCTGTCTTGGCAATCCCGCCACAGTCCTCAGACTTCTAGTACCGACCATGTGTGCTCGTGAAGCTGCGATGCGCGGGGTCGGTTGTTGGGCGTTCTTGGATTGCACAAGTCTTCCCAGCGAAGTTGACAGGGTGGACGTCCTTGTTTCGCTGGTTTCGTACCCAAGTTATCGGAAACTCAGCCCTATCACTTCGCACAAAACGACCAGCAAAGCTTCGCTAGTCGCTAGGGCTTGCGCTTTCTGATGACTTTACCGAATAAGTGGCTTCGCGCTCTGGCGCGCGCGAGCCATGTTCGCGGCTGTTACAATAGAGGCGTCAGTGGTCGGCCCTCCCCGACGGCGCTGCGCTGGTCGACCTAACCATTGCTTCGCAGCGGGAAGGGTCAGTTCGCAGAGATACCCAATCGTTCGAACATTTATTTCAGGGACGTATCGTGGGATTGCTTGCACCTCTATATGCTCTGGCAGCGCTAGCGATCGCAGCGCCCATCTTGTTTCATTTGATTCGGCGCCAACCACGCGGTCAAAGTGAATTCAGTTCGCTGATGTTCCTGCAAGCATCTCCGCCCCGGCTTACGCGGCGCAGTCGTCTGGACAATCTCCTGTTGTTATTGCTGCGTGCCCTCGCCCTCGCGCTAATAGCCTTGGCGTTTGCGCGACCATTTCTGCGATCGATCGAAACGGCCGATGCCCAAGCGGTTTCGCGCGAAATCCTGGTCTTGCTGGATACCAGCGGCAGCATGCAGCGCGAGGACGTATGGAAGCGCGCCGTCGATTCAGCCAGCACCTATGTGCAGGGGTTAGGCGACACCGATCAAGTTGGCTTGGCTACCTTTGATTCCAAACTGATGGTTCGAGTGGGCTTGCCCGAGCCTGGGCAAGCGGCTTCTTCGACCCCCAAGGCTCAACAATCCGCTGTGCGTAGCGAACTGACTAAGATTCGGCCCAGCTATCGCAGCACCGCCCTGGCCAGTTCCTTGGTGGCGGCCGTTGAACTGCTGCAAGAACGCGCCAGCGATCAACCCGGCAGCACCGATGCGCTGCGCGAAATAGTGCTGATCAGCGATCTGCACGAGAGCAGTGGACTGGAAGCCCTCCAAGGTTTCGCCTGGCCCGAGAATGTACGCTTGGATATCCGCCGAGTCGTCAGCGATCAAACCGGCAACGCGCGCGCCAATCTGATGCAAGGCACGTCGCCATCGGTCGAGGACAATCCAACCAGTGATGATAAAAATCCTGCTGTAGATAATGCAGTCCGCGTGCGAGTCGAAAACAATAAGAACTCGACCGAACTCGAATTTCAATTGCAATGGCTTTCAACGGACAGCTCGCCGGACAGTTCGAGTGGTTCCGCAAACGTTGTGCGCGTGCAAGTACCACCTGGCCAAGCGCGTGTCGTGCCTGTTCCGTATCCTAACTCCGCAGCGGAGCGATTGGAGTTGAGCGGCGATCACGCCAAACACGACAACATTGTTTATGTGCCACGTACAGCCCCGCGTCAGGAACGTGTGGGCTTCGTAGGACAAAAGCGTGATAAACCTGAAGAAGACCTGTTCTTCTTTCTTAGTCAGGTACCGCTGAGCACACCGGTGCGACAAGTTGAAATGCAACGCTTGTCAGCCGAACAACTGACCACTGCTACGCTCGATGATTCGCTGGCCGGCTTAGTCGTTGAATGGCCCTTGGAACAGATCACGCCGAAAATGCTGGATGAGTACATCAAAAATGGCAAACCAGTGGTGCTGGTCCTCTCGCGACCGATCTTGGGCGAGGAAACGCCAGCTCACAAACTATCTGTGGAAGCACTCAGTACATTGCTCGGCACTGCCGAACCAGTTTCGATAACCGAGGCTGATAGCAGCGACTTTGCTCTGTGGACCGATATCGATTTTCGTCACCCACTCTTTCAACCGTTGTCCGATGCCAAGTACAACGACTTTGGTAAAGTTCGCTTCTGGACGCACCGAGTGCTTAAATTGCCTTCGAAATCAGTTGAATCCAAAGACGATCTGCGGGTCCTTGCGCGATTTGATGATCAATCGCCCGCTGTTATTCATCGTCGACTTGGACGCGGCGATCTGTGGGTCATGACCGCCGGGTGGCAGTCGACCGGTAGTCAATTGGCTCTCTCAACAAAGTTCGTGCCCTTGATCTTCGGTATGCTCGATCCGCGCGGAAGATCCATGGAACTGGACGCCGTCTATGAAGTCGGCGAAGCCATCGATGTGCCCGAGGGCGTGACCGCGAACATCACCAATCTGGATGGCACCCCGGTCCGCGATCTGGATGAGACCACCGGCATGGCGCTCAGCCAACCCGGGCTGTACTGGTTAGTGGAAGACGGTAAGCGTCGACAGATCGCTGTGACGCTTCCGCTGAGCGAAAGTCAACTCGACCCGTTAGACCTCGATCGCTTCGAGCAATATGGGGTAGTCACTGGTAAGAGCGATTCTGCTCAAGAACGACAAGTGGCCGCGCGACTTTCACAGGTCCAGGAACTAGAAGGCCGACAAAAACTATGGCGTTGGATTTTGGTCGGTGCCATTGGTGTTTTGTTATTAGAAACGATGATCGCGGCGTTCAAGAGCGAGACGTGAACGGTCAGTTCGTTTAACAGTCAGCCGAAGGCGTACTGGACATCAGTTGTCAGCCGCAGGCCTACTCGTTTAACAGTCAGCCG
>JADLDX010000179.1 GCA_020846515.1 Pirellulaceae bacterium | reverse complement strand
TTTGGTGAAATTCGCGAGTCTCGGAGAGACTCGCCTACGTGAAAACGCCCTTCAGTGAACGGTATTGCGGTTACACGCGGCAGTTAGCGCACTTTGCCGATGATGATGCTGGCGTTGTGGCCGCCGAAACCAAAGCTGTTGTTCATGGCGGTGGTGACGTTGCGCTGGATGGGCGTATGCGGCGTGTAATTCAAATCACAGGCTGGATCGGGATCGACCAGGTTTATGGTCGGTGGCACGGTGTCGTTTTGCACGGCCAAGGCGGTCAAAATCATTTCGATGCCGCCGCTGGCTCCCAAGGCGTGGCCTAAGTGCCCCTTGGTGCTGGAGACCGACATCTCATAGGCGTGCTTGGCGAACACGGCCTTCATGGCTTGCGTCTCGGCTTTGTCACCCAGTGGCGTGCTGGTGCCGTGGGCATTGATGTAATCAATGACTTCGACCTGCAACTTGGCGTCGCGCAGCGCGTTTTGCATGGCGCGGGCGGCTCCTGACCCTTCGGGATCAGGTTGAGTAATGTGTCCAGCGTCTCCACTGGCCCCATAGCCCAGCACTTCGCAGTAGATCTTCGCACCGCGATTGCGGGCATGTTCCAGTTCTTCGAAGATCAGGATGCCAGAGCCTTCGCTGAGTACGAAGCCGTCGCGACCTGAATCGAAAGGACGACTGGCCAGGTGTGGCGCATCGTTGCGATCGGACAGCGCCTTCATGTTCTGAAAAGCGCTCAGGCCCATAGCGGTGATGGCGGCTTCGGTACCACCGGTGACGACAACGTCGGCGTCATCGTATTGAATGGATTTTAGTGCATCGCCCATAGCGTTGGTGGCGCTGGCGCAAGCGGTGGCGACTGTGTAGTTGGGGCCGCGCAAGCCGTATCGAATGGAAAGGTTGCCGCCAGCCGCGTTGAGCATAAGTTTAGGGATCGTCAGCGGGCTGACGCGATCAGGGCCCTTGCTGAGCAGCCGTTCGACCTGAATTTCAATTTCGGACAAACCACCGATGCCGGAGCCCAGAATGACCCCGCACCGATAAGCGTCCTCTTTCGACATATCCAACCCGGAGTCTTCGATCGCTTTGCCGCCGGCATACATCGCAAACAGCGTAAAACGATCCAAGCGTTTATGATCTTTGGGGTCGACGTAGTTGCCTGGATCAAAGTCGGGGATGTCACCCGCGACTTGGACTTTGTAGGGCGTTGGATCGATCACGCTGAGGCGATGGATGCCACTGCGACCCGCCAGAATACTGTCCCACACCTGAGCGACTTCCTTGCCCAGCGGTGTGATCAGGCCCATGCCGGTAATAACCACGCGGCGTTTCATACTCTATTTTCACCCAATACCAAGTAATCCGCCGAAACATGGAATCGGCTATCATCCGTGCACTCAAGCCACAGCGGCTTGCGTCCGCTGCCTAAGCGACGAGTACCTCGCCGCCTGACTGGACGGGTCGCCCGACCCGTCCACAGTATTCGGGCTTAGCCCGCTTGTTCCTTTTCGATGTACTCGATGGCTTCGCCAACGCGTTGGATTTTTTCAGCCTGATCTTCAGGAATGCTGATATCGAATTCTTCTTCCAGTTCCATTACCAATTCAACGGTATCTAGCGAATCAGCGCCCAGATCGTTTACGAAGTGCGTCTCGCGAGTGATCTTGTCCTTCTCGACCCCTAACTGCTCGGCGACGATGTCGATCACGCGGGCCTCAACGGATGCCATGGAAAAACTCCCAAATGGTTATGTGCAGATTTTGGTCAAAGACGACCCTGGCCGCGCTGGCCGATTGGTTACGGGGGCGACTGTCCAGCCTCAAGTGGCGACCGGATTTTATCGCTCTAGCTGACGGGGTCGAGTCAACTGAAGCCAAGAAGATAGAAGATTTTAACAAATTTGGTCAAGACAGGTAGCTTATTACGAGCTTGGCTGGTCAGTTGTTTTGTGGTTTTTATGTTTGTTTTCATGTGCCAGGCTGGTCTCCACCCGAGTTGGAGGCCAGTTCATGGGCAATGGTATTCGGTGCGTAAAATAATTCTGATCCACAGCGCTTGGCATCAGCAGCTCCCCGGCTACCTCCAACGCTGTGAAGCATTCTTGCTCGTGAAACCCGGCATTTGTAGCGGTTGGGCGCAAGCCCTCCGGTTCCTATAACTACCGGGATATACCGGACGGCTTGCGCCGTTCCGCTTCTAAAATGACTAGACCGTCAGGCCACCATCAACGGTAATCACCTGGCCGGTGACGTAACTGGCCGCAGGGCTGGCCAGGAACAAGACGACGCTGGCTACGTCGTCGGCAGTGCCCAAGCGATTGGCTGGTATGCGGCCTTTGACTTCCTTGAGCATCTCTTCACCCAATACTTCAGTCATCTCGCTTTCGATAAAGCCAGGTGCCACCGCGTTGACCGTCACTTTGCGTTTGCCTAACTCGCGAGCCAGGCTGCGCGTCAGGCCGATCATGCCAGCCTTGGAGGCTGAATAGTTGGTTTGGCCCGGATTGCCGATGATGCCAGCCACACTGGCCATGTTGATGATGCGTCCCGAACGCGCGGACATCATGGTTAGCGAGGCTGCTCGGCAGCATAGGAAGCAGCTGGTGAGATTTGTTTGAATCACATCGTCCCACTGTTGATCGGTCATGCGTGGCAGCAGGGTATCGCGCGTGATGCCTGCGTTGTTCAGCAGGATGTCCAGTTTGCCATACTTGTCATGGACATCGGAAAACAATTTTTTCACCGCCACGCGATCGCAGACGTCGCACGGCATGGCCACGGCTTGACCGCCAGCCGCTTCGATTTCCGCGATCGTGGTCGCCAGTTTATCGGCCTTGCGGGCTACGCAAACGACGGTGGCTCCGTTGCCTGCCAAACGCTGCGCACAGGTTTTACCTAGGCCTTGCGAGGCGCCAGTCACGATGGCGATCTGACCTTGCAGATCAACGGTCATTCCCAATGGGCTCATGGATTCACTTTCAAAGACTGTCGATGATTGCGGAGATTAATTGGCGTTAATCACCATAAGATTCGCAGGACGCTTTGCGATCAATGCGTTTGAGAGTGCCGGCCAGGACTTTCCCCGCGCCGACTTCGATGAAGTTGGTCATGCCAGCGGTCATCAAATTCCGCAGCGATGCTTCCCACAGGACGGGCGTGATGATTTGCCGAGCCAACAAACTGCGCAGTTGTTCTGGCTGGCTGTGTGCCGCCGCGTCGACGTTGGAATAGACCGGAACGCGCGTCGGTTGGAACTGGGCATGGGATAAGGCTTCGGTTAATCGTCCGACAGCCGGTTGCATCAGGGCTGTATGAAACGCACCAGCCACGGCCAGACGAATGGCCTTCATTGCCCCGGCCTCGATAACAGCTTTCTCAGCCCGCTCGATGGCCGCGGTGTGCCCGCTGATGGCGATATTGCCCGGACAAAGCAGGTTGGCTACTTCGACGAATTCCGTACCCTGCGTAGCGGCTAGGCAAACCTCGCGGAGCTTGTCCACATCCAAGCCAATGACGCTGGCCATGCCGCTGGAGACTTGATCGGCAGCCGCTTGCATAGCCAGACCGCGGGTGTGAACGAGCCTGAGACCGTCGGCAAAACTCAAACCACCTGCTGCAACGATGGCCGTGTATTCGCCTAGGCTAAGACCAGCCACGGCGCGAACATCGTCCCATAACTGCGGACGTTCGCGCTGCAGTTGTGCCAAAGCAGCCAAGCTATGCACGTAGAGGGCCGGTTGCGAGAACTCGGTGCGATGGAGTTGCTCGGCCGGCCCAGTCAGGCACAGTTGCAACAAATCAAAGCCCAGTATGTCGCGCGCTTGGTCGAACAGTTCCTGCGTGAGGGAACTTTTGGCCAGCAGACCTTGCCCCATCCCGACTGTCTGCGCGCCTTGGCCTGGAAAAAGTAGTGCGATGGAGGCC
>JADLDX010000178.1 GCA_020846515.1 Pirellulaceae bacterium | reverse complement strand
GATTGACGAGTCGCGGAGCGATTCGTCTACAGCTACAAGCCCAGGCCTTGTGGATAACTGGTTTTCAGTTGTTTTCGGTCCATGCTATCGGTGATCACTTCCCAGGCCGAAGTGGTCGACTGCAAAGTTTCGTCGAGGCTTTGCTGTCCGTTGAGAAACTTGATCAACTGTTCGCCCAATGCCTGACGGTAACGCCAACTGGCCGGTAGTCTGGGCTCAGCCGGTAATCGAGCTTGGGCACTCAAACGCTGCACGAGGCGTTGTATCTGTGCCGCGGATGAGCCTGGCGCATAGGCTGATTCGGCCGACATACCTGTGACGCGCTTGGCGAAGCCTTGGCGACTAGCGTCGCTGGCCAGCCAACGTGCGAAGTCGATGGATGCCCGAGTCTGTCGGCATTCGCTGGATATGGAAACCACTAATCCCCGACCGCTGTTCCAGCCTGTGGTCACGCGGACACCGGGACGCGTTGGATTGTTGGGTGGTTGTCTAACGCTGATCGAGTTGACCTTATCCACATCGGTCGAGGGACGCGGTGGCGATCCGATCGTCAAACCTGGCCTCGAGCCGGTCAAGGCAGCCCAAGCGGCTTCATGGCTGCCCAGCAGGCACGCGCGATCTCCTCCGGCGGCGAACAAACTTTGCAGTAATTGAGCCGCTTTGACGAAGTTCTCATCCTTCAGGCGCGGCGTCATCTGCGACGGGTCAAAGAGCATGCCAATACGATTTCTGGCACCACTGATACTAACGGCAATCGTCAGGAATCGATCGCAAACGGCTTGGGCGTCCATCTCCGCAGAGGCCGTGGCTGCTGATTCTTCGAGGGGCGGAGCAGCGGCCACTTGAGCCTCCAGCGCGACTACCAAACTCTGCCAATAGTCGACCGATTCTTGCTCCGTCACCTGCTCGTCTGCTTGTGTGCTCTCTGGCGAATCTACATTGCGATCTGATGAGGGAGCGGGCGATTCCTGATTGGCGGTTTGAGGTTTTCGCAATGGCTCGGGCAATTCAAAATTGGCTAGGATCACCGGCACCGAGGCGCTTAACGACAAGCCCCATGGCTTGCGATCATAACGTGTCTGATCGCTCCAGGTGGCAGGTTGCGGTTCCACGGGTTCCTGACCCAGATTTTCTTGACTTGGGTCATCAACTCCGCCATCGACCGCGCCAGACAGGCTGGGCCGCAACGCCAATGGCAATTCAACTAACCAACCACGCTGGAGCAAATCACCGATCAAGTGGGCAGGATAGACCAATACGTCACTGTTGACTTTGGATTCGCTGAGCAGTTGGTCGGTCGAGAAGATGCGAATGTTGACAGGTCGGTCAAAAGTTGCCTGCCATTGCCGTTCGAGCACCGGTTTGTCCGCCTGCTCACCCACAAACCAAACTTGCAGCGGTACCAAAGACTGACTGGAACCAGACGCCGCAGGCGGAGCCGGTTTCGACGTCGCCGCGGGGGTACAGCCTGAGACCAGCCATAAACATAAGCCGACGAGGCACAAACCTCCCTTGCTTACGTTGGCATCAGGTTGCGGGTATAGTGCAGCGTTTTCAGCGCGAGTTGTCATGTTGGTTGCAAGGGGAATAAGGTGAGTCATTATATTGGCATTGATATTGGTACGTCTGGCACCAAGAGCTTGCTAATCGATAGTCAAGGCAACATCTTAGCTGAGGCTTCCAGCAGTTACGAAGTCCAGTCTCCCAAACCGCTGTGGACTGAGCAACATCCCGATCTGTGGTGGCAAGCGACTGTAAAGACCGTGCGATCGGTTGTCAAACAGGGGCGAATCAAGCCGGCTTCGGTCAAAGCGATTGGTTTGTCGGGTCAAATGCATGGGTCTGTGTTTCTGGACAAGAAAGGGCAAGTCATTCGACCAGCATTGCTGTGGAATGACCAGCGTACGTCGGCCCAATGTGACGAGATTACCACGCGGGCTGGCGGACGAGCTGAACTGATTCGCATGGTGGCCAATCCGGCACTGACCGGTTTTACCGCTCCCAAAATACTGTGGTTGCGGTCGCAGGAGCCCAAAAACTTTGCGCGTCTGGCTCACGTCCTGCTGCCCAAAGACGAAATTCGACGCCGGCTGACCGGCGAATTGGCCACGGACGCCAGCGATGCCAGCGGCATGCTGCTTTTGAATGTCGTCGAGCGCAAGTGGTCGACCGAACTGCTGAGCAAACTGGAATTGGATGCCAGTCTCCTGGCTCCTGTATACGAATCGGAACAACTGACGGGTTCATTGCTGCCGGAAGTTGCCAAGCATTTGGGACTGACGACTGATTGTCAGGTGGTCGCCGGGGCGGGAGATTGCGCGGCCGGGGCCGTCGGTAACGGCATCGTTCGAAAAGGCCTGTTAACGGCCTCGCTGGGCACCAGCGGCGTCATGTTTATTCATAGCGATCAACCCCAATATGATGCAACTGGCCGGTTGCATACCTTCTGTCATGCCGTGCATGGCAAGTGGCATATGATGGGCGTGACGCTCTCGGCCGCCGGTTCATTGCAGTGGTTTATGGAAAACGTATGCAAAGAACTGGCTGCGCGTCGCGGCGGAGATCCGTACCAAATGCTCAACGCCGAAGCCGATAAGGTTGAGGCCGGCAGTGACGGACTGTTGTTCCTGCCCTACTTGGCTGGCGAGCGCACTCCCCATGCCGACCCACTGGCCCGCGGTGCGTTCATCGGTTTAACCGCCGCTCATCAACGAGGTCACTTGGCACGGGCAGTGATGGAAGGTGTGGCTATGAGTCTGCGTGAGAGTCTCGAGATCTTCAAAGAACTGGAGGTTCCCATCCGCGAAATGCGTGTCAGTGGCGGCGGTGCCAAAAGCTCGCTCTGGAAGCAGATTATGGCGGATGTGATGAATCAACCGGCCTGCACGATGAACGCCGAACAAGGGCCCGCCTTTGGCGTCGCTCTTCTGGCTGCTACCGGGTGCGGCGAGTTCAAAAACATCGAAGAGGCTTGCAAGGCGACGATCGAAGTCACTCACAAGACCACGCCCGAACGCGGAGCGGTCAAACGCTATGACCGCTCGTTCGAAATCTATCGCTCGCTCTACGGCGTACTGCGAGAGACCTATCAGAAAATTGGCAACCTGCAGTAGCGTCTCACGAGCTAGTACTGGGCCTTAGGCCGGGCCGGTACTCACGATCACGCTGCTGGGACGGATGACCCGGTCATGGAGGACATAGCCCACGGCGACTTCCTGCAGGACCGAGCCGGCGGGCACGTCGGGACTGGGCATCTGCGCAATGGCCTCGTGAATGTTGGGGTCAAACGGTTGTCCCACCGATTCGATCGGCTTGCAGGCAAACTTGGTCAGGATGTTGGTTAGTTGATTGGTGACCATTTGTACGCCGTTGAGCAACGCGCCTGCGTTGGCGGCATCGCCTGAGGCGGCATCGGTCGCACGCTTGAGATTGTCGACGACGTCCAACAGATCGCGCACCAAAGGCAAATTGGCGTAACGCAGTTGTTGTTCGGAGTCGCGTTGCAATCGCTTGCGAAAATTCTCGGCCTCCGCGTGACTTTTGAGAACTTCGATCTGCGCGTCCTTGAGTTTCGCGTTCAAGGAATTGACCAGCTGATCATTGCTGAAGAAATCATCGACACCCGCATTGCTGTCATCGGTTACGTTGGGCAAGGATGGATCGTCTGGGTTTCCAGAGGACTGTTCTTGATCGGTGGATTCTGGATGATTCATGCCTACTACTCCTACGTGGACTTGCTCTTGTCGTTGGTTTCGCTCGCGGGACGGAAATGGTCCCACATGCGTTCAAGAAATGTTTTCCGATGGGGCGTTACGTGTTCATGGTCAAGTTCAGCCAGCTCTCGCAGTAATTCGGCCTGACGAGCGCTGAGCTTTTTGGGGACTTCGATAAAGGTTTGGACCAACAGGTCACCGCGGGCGCCAGAGCGTGGATCAGGCATGCCGTAACCGCGTAGCTGAAACACTTCGCCACTTTCAGTACCGGCAGGGATATCGATCGTCTTGCGACCATCCAGAGTCGGTATTTCAAATTTCGTGCCCAAAGCGGCCTGGCTGTAGCCGAGCGGGACTTGGACGATCAAATCGCTACCATCGCGTCGAAAAATTTTGTGTTGGCGGACATGAATGAAGCAGTAGGCATCACCGGCGGGGCCGCCATCGGGACTGGGCTGGCCTTCCCCCGTGATCCGCACGCGCATGCCGTCATCCACGCCGGCCGGTATGGCTACTTCCAGCAGAACTTCTCGCGGCTGCAAGCCCGAGCCATCGCACTTTTTGCATGGTTTGGAGATGATGCGTTTGTTGCCACGACACTGAGGGCAAGTGGTTTGTACGCGCAAGATGCCGGTGGCTTGGACCACTTGGCCTTGGCCGCGACAGCGCGGGCAAATTTGCGGTTCCGAGCCAGCTTCTGCACCAGTGCCCTCACACTGTTGGCACTTGTCGTATCGCGTCAAGGATACTTGTTTGCGAGCCCCTTTGGCGGCTTCTTCCAAATCCAGCGTCACATCGCAGCGAATGTCCGCGCCGCGACGCACGCGCGGCCCACGCGACTGACTACCAAAGAAGGTTTCAAAGATCGTACCACTGAAGACATCGCCAAAGGCTTCGAAAATATCTCCGACATCTTGAAAGCCACCGCGACCATCAACGCCCGCATGACCATACTGGTCATAGCGTGCGCGTTTCTCTTGATCGCTGAGCACTTCGTAGGCTTCAGCTGCTTCCTTGAATTTCGTGATCGCGTCGTCGTCATCGCGATTTGAATCTGGATGGTATTTCAGAGCCAGCTTGCGATAGGCCCTCGCTAATTCTTCCGACGAAGAGGATCGGCCAACGCCCAGTACCTCGTAATAGTCTCGCTTGGTAGCAGCCATCTACTCCGCTCACGCCGAAGGTTATTAGATCCGTCCATTCTGGGAAAAAGGCCACTTCCTAACAGAAGCGGCCTGTCGAGAGATGCATTTCGACATTCGAAACTCAACCAACCATTGGTTAGTTGATAGCGCCTTCGGCGCGTCGCTTCTTCTTGTCGTCTTTGTCAAACGTCGTGACCAAGGCTTCGGTCGTCAGCAACAATCCAGCAATGCTGCCCGCATTGGCCAAGGCCGTGCGCACAACCTTCACTGGGTCGATGATACCGCTCTTGAGCATGTCAACATACTCACCCTTGTTGGCATCGTAACCAATGGTCACCGCCTTCTGGCTGACTTCATCGGCTACCACCGAACCATCGATGCCGGCATTGTCTGCAATTTGACGCAAAGGAGCAGATAGTGATTGCAGAATGATCTGACAACCAATCTTTTCGTCACCTTTAGCATCGGACATTGCCTTTTCGACCGCTTCGCGGCAACGCAACAGCGCGACACCACCGCCAGGCAGAATGCCTTCTTCCATGGCAGCACGAGTGGCGTGCAGGGCGTCTTCGACCCGAGCCTTCTTCTGCTTCATGTCGGCTTCGGTTTGAGAACCTACGCTGATGACAGCTACACCACCAGCCAACTTGGCCAGTCGCTCTTGCAGTTTTTCACGATCGTATTCGCTGTCGGTCTGGTCGATTTGCGTGCGAATCTGAGCGACGCGTGCGTCAATCGTCTTGCGTTCGCCAGCACCTTCCACGATGGTCGTGTTGTTCTTGTCAACGACAACCTTCTTGGCGCGTCCGAGATGCTCCAGCGAGATCTTCTCCAGCTGAATGCCCAAGTCTTCGCTGATGAACGTGCCGCCGGTCAGGGTCGCGATATCGGACATCATCGCCTTGCGACGATCGCCGAAACCGGGGGCCTTAACGGCACAAACATTCAACGTTCCACGCAGCTTGTTGACTACCAACAGTGTCAGCGCTTCGGCATCGACATCTTCGGCGATGATCAGCAGAGCGCGACCGCTTTGACTGGTCTTCTCCAAAATCGGCACCAGGTCGCGAATGTTGCTGACCTTCTTTTCGTACAACAGGATCAGCGCGTTATCAAACGTACAGCTCATGTCGGTGGGCGTGTTGATGAAGTACGGCGAAACGAAGCCTTTGTCGAACTGCATTCCGTCTACGTACTCAACGGTCGTATCGGCGGTCTTGCCTTCTTCGACCGTGATGACACCGTCTTTGCCGACGCGCTGGAGCGCTTCGGCCAACAACTTACCAATCTTCATGTCGTTGTTGGCGCTGATGCTACCAACTGCGGCCACTTGCTGGGCATCGCTCACAGGCTTGCCCATGGCATGCAACTGCTCGACAGCGGCTGCTACGGCTTTATCAATACCGCGACGAATGGCTGTCGGGTTGCTGCCAGCCACGATGTTTCGAAGGCCTTCCTTGAAAATCGCGCGAGCCAGCACCGTGGCGGTGGTCGTACCGTCACCGGCCAAATCACTGGTCTTCTGAGCTACTTCCACCACGAGCTTAGCGCCCATGTTCTCGAAACGATCTTCTAGTTCAATTTCTTTGGCGACGGTCACACCGTCTTTGGTCACCGTCGGACCACCAAAGCTCGTATCGATAATCACGTTGCGGCCAGTGGGCCCCATGGTCACAGCCACGGCGTCCGCTAACTTCTCCACGCCTTGCAGCATGCGGGCGCGAGCGTGATCTTCAAACATTAATTGCTTTGCCACGCTAGATTTCCTCAAACTTTATGAAAGGTGTAGTTTGCGTTTTTGTGGGCACGCTCATGACGTGCCTTGATCAGTCGCTCATCAAAACGCACTGACCAGATTTAGAACCGACGGCACGTTCACAGGGCGTGCCTGACGGAACTAGGCCAGAACCTTTGCCAGGATGTCGCTCTCACGCAGGATCTTGACGTCCTGACCATCAACTTCCACTTCGCTTCCGCCGTACTTGCCGTAAATGACCACGTCGCCCACGGCGACCGACAGCGTGCCACGATTGCCGTTGTCCAGCAACTTACCGGGACCTACTGCCAACACCGTACCACGCTGTGGCTTCTCACGCGCCGAATCAGGCAGAACGATGCCACCAGCGGTGGTCGATTCAGCATCGACGGGTTGAACAACGACACGATCATCGAGAGGACGAATCTTGATTTTGGCCATAACTGAAATTTCCT
>JADLDX010000177.1 GCA_020846515.1 Pirellulaceae bacterium | reverse complement strand
TCGCGGGCGATCAAGACCGGTGCAGGAAATGTCGTGCCTCGGGGCCATTTCGTGACATCGTCTTGCCCTTCGGCATCAATTGAGAACGGTGGCTTGATCGTCGAGCTCACCAATACGCTGTCCGACGAGCGTTGAATCACTTGTTCGCCGATTACCGCCTGGGCTTGCACAGAGGCCAATGCAGCCGTCGCAGCCGCCCGGGCGTCGGCGTGCAACTCCACTTTCAGTGAGCTCTTCTTGGCCGGTATCTGCAGGTTCTCCGCCGCGCGTATCCCAGTTGGCAATCCTATAAACTTGACATTGATCGGATCTGTAAAGCCACCTTTTCGCACGACATTCAATTCGAGATTGACTTTACCGCCGATGGGGACATCGATCTTTTCAGCCGTTCTTAATTCAAAGTCGGGCACTGTGTGGTGGATCGACATTTCGTAAGTCGCCCTGGGCGAGCCACTAGAACCAGATAAATCGGATACAACAATTTCGTACTCACCAGCAGCAGGTACCTTAAACTCGAGCACTGCGTCAGTTGAACCGGGTGTATCGTCGCCACGAGCCAACAACTTGCCTTGCCCGTCAAGCACAGTCACTGCCGGATCTACTTGGGAACCTGTTTTCTCGCCAGATGCGGCGATCGTCCATAGTTCACCCGCCTGGCCGCTTACTTGGAAACGATCTTCACCAAACTTTTTCAAGAGCGTACCTGACACGTGAGCAGGTACGGTCAAGGAGCGCGTTTGATCAGCAGCAACGCTAGCGACTTGGGCAACAGCCACAGGTACTTCCGGTGCGATGGTGAGCTGATAAACAAACGAACGATCCCCTCGGAAGTCCAGATCGTAAACCGACGCTGAATAAACTTGGCCGGCGCTCGCTGCGAAGGTGAGTATTGAGTCGGCACCAGCGGTGTCAGCCACTTCAGCAATCAGTCGGTCTGTCGTGTCGCGGACCTGAAGAATCGCGCGCAGGGGTGAAGCAATGGATGCGGAGATGAGTGAGCAGCGTACTTGGCAATTCTCTGCGGACGAAAATTGAAAGCGATCGACTTCGCGAATGAGTTTGATTTGTCCAGACACACAAAACGGCAAGGTTTGTAAGGTCTGCGATTGCTCGCTGGCATCAAGCTGAATTGGCAAATCAGAAACGGTGAATCGTCCGCAAGCCGTGCCGCCATTGGCATTGGCTGCTTGCCATTTGATCACTCCCGGCGAGGTGCCTGCCGGGATGGTCAAGCGGGCCTTGGTTTCGCGTGGCAGTGCAAATGGGGCGCGTCGAGCCTTCTTGCCGAACCAATACGGCGGTTCTGGTACAAGCACAGGTCCTGGCACGCCAGCAATTTTCAATTCAATGCGTTCGTCACGCACAAATAGCTGCATGTCGGGCGTCCAATCGTAACCACCCAAGGTCACTTCGACGATCTCTCCTGCTTGTCCGCCTGTTGGAAACATGTAGCCGATGGATGGCGCAAATTGCGCGATCGCGGATAGCTGTCCAAGCAACACGCTAGCGATCAACATCAATAACGCGGTGGTTTGTCGAAGGCCCAAGCCCCCCAGACATTTTGAAGGTTGTTGATAGGGGAGCATCTGCTATATCAATCCTTCGATAACTCGTCCGCCATCTACGATCGGAACGGGTCGTCCCAAGGGGCCGAGATAGGTACGGTCTGGATTGATGCCCATCAACACGGAGATCGTGCGCAGCAAGTCGTTCACACCCACCGGCGTACCAATAACGGCAGACGCATGTTTGTCTGTGGCACCAATCACCTGGCCTGGGATGATACCACCCCCGGCAAAGATAATGGTTTGTGCCATGGACCAGTGGTCTCGTCCGGCTTGCGCATTAATCCTTGGTGTGCGTCCCATTTCGCCCATCATGACCACCAACGTTTCGTCGAGCAGACCACGTTGCTCCAAATCATTGACCAGCGCACTGAACGCTTGATCAGCATAAGGAATCAAATCGGTTTTCAAACTGGGAAAGCAATTGAAGTGCACGTCCCAACCTGGAGCGTCTACGCCTACGAAGCGGCAACCTGCCTCGACCAGCCTCCGGGCCAGCAGGGCGCATTGCCCCAATTGCGTGCGTCCATATGCATCGCGGACCGAGTCCGGTTCAGAGTGAATATTAAATGCGCGACGAGCCTCTTGAGAAGCGATCAGGCTGTAGGCTTTCTCATAGTACGTCGTCATCGCTTGACCGGTGGGTTGTTGACGTTGACGTTCTAACTGGTCCAAGCCGTCGAGCAAACGTCGGCGGACACCTAGTCTGCTGGGCGTCAACTCTGCGGGCGGATGCAAATCTTTGACGTCGAAGTCTGGCTGTGAGGGATCGGCTTCGATCACAAACGGCGCGTGCTCGGCGCCGTAGAAGCCTGGCCCACCGCTTTGCATCGGATGTGGCAAGTTGATATATGGTGGCAGCGATCCCTGCGGGCCTAGCGTCCGAGAGACGGCTGAACCGAACGACGGAAAGTACTCGTTGTTTGGAATCGGGTTGTCGCCGTCAGCAAAATTGGCACGGCGTCCAGTCATGACGTAGTGATAGCCCGTAGAGTGACCGTTATCGTTGTGCCCGTGGTTGCGGAGGATGGTGTACTTGTCCGCAATTTTCGCACAGTGCGGTAATTGGTCAGTAATGAATGTGCCGGGCACTTTCGTGCTGATCGCGCGAAACGGCCCACGAATCTCTGCCGGCGCATCCGGCTTGGGATCCCACATATCTTGGTGCGGTGGCCCGCCTTCCAAGAACAGGAAAATACATGATTTGGCTTTTGGTCCCGCGCTGCCGGCGGCTTTGGCTTGCAACTCCAGGATCCTCGGCAGGGTCAATCCGCCAATCAAACCACAGGCGCCCAAACGCAGGGCATGTCGGCGCGATACGCCGCGACAATTCTGGGACGGGTGGCCCATAGAAAGCTTCAACATTTCGGGGCTCCCCAATCCTTAATGGTT
>JADLDX010000176.1 GCA_020846515.1 Pirellulaceae bacterium | reverse complement strand
GAGGCATGTGAAGCGGTGCTCTCTTATTTTTCCGCCGCAGTGATGCTGGCACAACACGACGGTGTGACGCTCAAGCAGATCGACGATACCAGCGAGCAACTAGTGCACGAGGCCACAGGTGTGTTTGTGGATTTTGATGTCGATGGCGCCGCGCGCGATTTAGTCCACCTGGGGCTGCTACGTGTGCGCGAAGACAAATGGTACCCATTGCCGCTATCGGAAGCGAATCATCAACTCAATCAAACCTGGGATCAGTGGTTCAATGCTTAAACGCATTCCAGCCGCCGCGAATCGAAGTCGCAGCCTGCGACATTGTTTCCAACCGCCATGAGCCCGGCGAGGCTGACCGTAGGCGATTTAGGCGGTTTGTTGTCCGGGATACTTTACACGGCCGTGATAGATGGCGTTGAGCGATTTGACCAGCGAGCTTTTGATCAGATCGAGTTGTTTGAGCGTCAAGCCGCACTCGTCGAATTGCCGATCGAGCAGCTTTTTCATGGCGATATCATCCACCAGGTTTTGAATGCGTGATGAGGTTGGTTCTACCAGCGAGCGACTGGCGCTCTCTACTGCGTCGGCTAGCATCAAAACGGCGGCCTCTAGCGTCTGCGGCTTGGGCCCTGGATACCGGAATGTGGTCTCTGACACCTCTTCGCCGTGCGGATCCTGCTGGCTGCGTTTAGTGGCCTCGCGAAAGAAGTACTCGACCAGCGTTGTTCCATGGTGCTGCTCGATGAAGTCGATGATTGGTTTAGGCAGCTTGTGTTGTCGAGCTAAGTCGGCACCATCTTTGACGTGTGCGATAATCACCAGCGTGCTCATGGCAGGTTGCAACGATTCATGCCGGTTGCCACCTTGGCCTTGATTTTCGACGAAGTAGTTGGGTTTGAAGATCTTGCCGATATCGTGGAAGTACGCGCCGACGCGGGTAAGCAATCCATGGGCGCCGATCGCATCGGCCGCCGCTTCTGCAATCGCGGCGACGTTGATCGAGTGATTGTAGGTTCCAGGAGCGCGCTGGGCCAATTGACGCAGCAACGGATGGCTGGCGTCGCCCAACTCCAACAGACTGGAATCCGTCTGCACGCCAAAGAACCACTCGACAAAGGGCAAGACACTGGTCATCAGCGCGCAGGCGATCAGCGAATACAACCCGACGCGACTGGATTCAAATGCCAGATTGCTAATTAAGCTTTGCCAGGTGACCGGCTGCGCCTTGGGTACACCTACCAACGAAGTCGAGACGGCCGCATCGATCTGACCGAGCATGATATCGACGCCCATGTGCGTCATCGCCACGATCAGTCCGGTGGCTAGCCCCACGTAGATCAACTTGGTCCTCGAACGAATGCGTCCGAGCAAGAGAACTGCCGAGCAGGTGCCGCTGGCCAAGATCACAAACTCACCCAAATTCATGCCGAGTGACAACGTGACCGCCAGCGCCAGGCAATTGGTCACCAACATCGCCAACTGTCGTCCATAAGCAATCGTGCAGGTAATCGCACATAAGACCAAAACTGCCACTTCGGCGCGCCAGGGATCGGCGGCCAGCATGTGACACATCAGCGCTGTCACCAATACCAACCCCAGCAAGCTGCAGAGCTTGCGGAGGTCCATGACCGAACTGGCATCGATTTGATAGTAGAGATAAATCCCGCATAACAAGAACAGCGCGGCGACCATCCCCATAAAGGCAGAGGCGCGCACGAGCATCTCGGTCCAAGTCAGCTGTGCCACCCAAGCCTCGTACTCAGCCCGCAACAGCGGCAAGTCCTTCTCCAGCGAGAGCGGATGACCCGCACGCACCAGGACGCTGGTCGACGGAGAGTAACTGACCATGGCCGGTTTAATCGCGTTCTCAGCCTTCAATCGAGCCTCTTCGCTCAGATCCTGACGATAGGTCAACGTGTTGGGCAATTTGGGCACCAAATACGCATTGACCAGCTTGGCCACAGTAATGGCCTCCGGTGTACCAAACTCATTTTGGAAGACATTGATTTTTTGCTGAGGCAATTCGCCAGCCAATTCGGCCAGGCGGACGCGGGCCACGTCTGTGGCCACCGGTTGTTCGGATTGACCTGGCGAGAACACATGGATCAAACGCTGGTTACCATCCTCCAACTCGTGGCTCAGACTGGTCAGGATTCCATGTTCTATGAGCGGTTCCAGAACCAATCGCATGGCCCGCGCGAGCTTCTCGTTTTGGCCGGCCGGACTGAGCAACCCACGAATGGCCAGGAAAGCCTGTTCACGAGTGATCTCCAGTTCCCCATCTTTACCGGGCAACAATGATTCGAGGGCTTCGAGTTGTTCAGGATCGAGTTCGTCAAACGATTTATCGGGCAACAACTTCGTTAGCTGCCCAGTCAGAGCGCTACTGAGTTGGGTCAGCTGTCCAGGATTATTTTCGTAGAAGCAGAGGACTTCGCGGCGTTTCTCCGCGCGTAGCATCTCTGTTTTTTCGGCGTCGGGTACTTCGAACGCCACGCGGGACATCAAAGCTCGGGGCGGTACATACCCTTCCCGATAAGCAAACGGAGGTTTCCAACCTTCCAAGATGACCAACAAGGCCAGCATGGCTGATAGTGCAATGCCTACCCGCACAAGCGATGGTGGTGAATAAAGGCCTTGAAACCAGAGTTTCAGGGACGACGGTTCCAATTGGAGGGAACTGACGCGTTTGGTGCGGGTCCGCCTCGATGGGTTGGTGGCCATACGGCTTTGTGTTGCGAGGTCAACCTCGCTAGTCTCCTGTTTGCGATATTTCCTCAGCAGACGCGTCGGGCGGCGAGCCGCTCGACTGTTCGTATCGCCCGACGATTAGTTGAACCAATCGGTGCCGGACGATGTCCTGCTGTGCCAACGTGACAAAAGCAACGTTCTCCAGGCCTTGAAGCCTACGCCATGCATCGCGCATGCCGCTCAGGACCCCGGAGGGTAAATCGACCTGCGTGACGTCGCCTGAGACCACGATCTTAGACCCTTCTCCCATCCGCGTCAAAAACATCTTCATTTGGGCCGAGGTCGTGTTTTGTGCTTCATCCAGGATTATAAACGCATCGTTAAGCGTACGTCCACGCATGTATGCCAGGGGTATCACTTCGATTACATCGTGCTCCATCAGGTATTTTACCTGATCATAGTCCAGCATTTCGTTCAGAGCGTCCAGGAGTGGCCGGAGGTAGGGGTTAAGTTTGGCCTGTAAATCTCCAGGTAAAAAGCCCAAACTCTCCCCGGCCTCAACCGCCGGTCGCACCAGCACAATTTTTCTGGCCGCTCGCGATTTTAACGCTTCGACCGCCAAAGCCACCGCCAAATAGGTCTTGCCGCAGCCGGCCGGCCCTCGACAAAACGTCAGATCATGAGCTCGGATGGCCG
This sequence comes from Pirellulaceae bacterium, assembly GCA_020846515.1. GTDB lineage: Bacteria > Planctomycetota > Planctomycetia > Pirellulales > Pirellulaceae > Aureliella. The sequence continues at coordinate 16,993 of JADLDX010000176.1, read as the reverse complement.
AGACATAGCCCGCTTGCCCCGCCGTCCGAGGCTTGATTTTGCGATGTTGGTGCGATAAGTCGACTTCCACGTTGCTCAACGGAAAATCGTTGCCCACCGGCCGGTGACCAGCATTTGCGCCAGTACTTGTACCGGCATTTGTGCCCGTACTTGAGCTCGAATTGGTTGCGTTGCCACCCAGATTTGCGTTCGGGGTTGCGGCCGCCGGGGTGGTGCTCTGGGCAGATCGCGCAGCCCGATCGGCGGATCCTGCGCCGCTATCACTCTCGCTCGACTCTCGGCTGGGCATAACACCCAAGACGGATTGCACTTCTTGCAAACTCAACTGCCCGCGACGCGACGCGCGCTCGCGCAGGGATTCCATGGCGAAAGTGGCCAAACGCACCGCCTCTTCTTCCCCGACGATGCGCACCTTACCATCGCGATGCGTGATGGCCACGCCATAGTGATTGCGTACCATGCGCAGGTATTGATCCTGCGGTCCGAACAAACATAAAACGATAGCGGGATCGGCCAGAGTCAGATTGGCTTCGGACATCCTTTGGTTACTCATTTCCAACGAGCTTGGAGGTTCCAGCGAGCTTGAAGGTCAAGGCGGTTGACTGATCAACTTCGCCGCCACGATCAAGTAACCGACCACGCCGGCCGGCAACAACGAATCGGTCACATCCCACAGTCCGCCCAGTCCAGGAAAGACGTTCGAACTGTCTTTGCATTGCGTCTCACGCTTGACGATCGATTCCAACAGATCGCCGGCCAGGCCGGTGAACGTCAAGGCAATACCTAGCAGGATAGGCCCCAACCAGTTTGGGTTCACACTCTGGCTGGCAAACAGCCAGGTGGCGAAAGCTTGAAAGTAAATGAGACTGACAATCACTCCCACGATCATGCCGCCGACCAGTCCTTCCAGAGTTTTTCCCGGACTGACCGCGGGGCACAGTTTGGTTCTGCCGAAGGCTCGGCCACTGAAATAGGCGCCAGCATCAGTGAATTTGGTGACCACGATCATGCCCACCACCAGGGTCAGCCCCCAGCCGTTGCTGCCGTTCTGACGCATGGCTACCCAGAATGCAAAGCCAATACCGAAGTAGACTGCCACCCAACCACTGGCCATGGCCCGTTCCAGAGCTTGGGTGCCGGGTGTGTAGCTGGGCATGATCCACACAAAGCAGGCCACCAAGGCGATCATGGCCGCGACCAAAGGCAAGCCCAATGGTCCCAGAGGACAATTGGCCGGGTAGGTCTGACGCGCAATGGCGTAAAACATCGGCGTCATCGTGGCCAGCATGATGCCGCCACAACCGATCAATCCCGGTGCCAATTGATACTGGGCATATCGGTGTTTGAGCATGCGACTACATTCCACCGCGCTACCCAAGTACAGCAAGATGGCCAGCAACGTCATCCAGAATCCATGACTGCTCCCAACTGGCATCTGCGCATCAAGTGCGACAAACCCCAGTGAGCAGGTGATGATTATGAATGCCGAAAGTAAACGCTGCCGGAGCAAATACTTCTCCTTGGGAAAAGACTGCAAGGTCCGGATGAGACCTGAGGATTCAAGTGGAGCGGCGAACTCGCACTGCCAGAGAGTATCGTAACCGAAAACGGTGCCCCGAGCATTAGTCCTCGTCTTCTTCTAACAGTTCCTCTTGCTCGTCTTCGTCATCCAGGTGGTCAAATTGCTCCAGGTCATCATCTGGGTCGACCTCTTCTTCATCCCAATTGGCGTCCTCGGCCACGACTTCCAATTTTTTCAACTGAGTGGTCGCCGCACCAGCCACTCCGCCGGAAGCATGACCGCGAGGGGCTTCACCGTCATGGTCCCAACCTTCATCGCGGCGAATACGATTGCGACGCGGTTCTTTCGCCGGACGGCTATCTGCGGCATCTGCCGGGGAACCACCAGCCTTCATGGCTTCCCACTGCGACATAGATATGACCACTTCGCGTGCTTGCGAACCGTTGTACTGCCCAACGATGCCATCTTCAGCCATGAAGTCGATCAACCGGGCTCCACGACCGTAGCCTATACCCAGCGCCCGCTGCAGGAGCGACACGCTACCTCGGCCCTCGCGGACAACCACATCCACAGCCGCTTCGTACAGATCATCGCGTTTCTTAAAGCCAGCCGGTTTGCCGGCGCCCTCTTCTTCATCTTCAGTCTTGACTTGCAGGTTGACCAGTTCATGCACAAAGTTCTGCTCGCCAGTACTGCAATGGTCTACCACGCGATTAATTTCTTCATCGCTCAAGTAGGTACCTTGGCCGCGCAGAAGCGTGCTGGTGCCTGGCCACAAGAATAACATGTCACCATTGCCCAGCAATTTGTCGGCCCCCATCTCATCCAACACAACGCGGCTGTCCGTGCGGCTGGCGACTTGAAACGAGATACGCGCTGGCAAGTTGCTCTTGATCAAACCGGTGATAACATCCACCGTTGGTTTTTGCGTTGCGAGAATGAGGTGAATACCAACGGCCCGGCTCTTTTGTGCCAGTCGAATAATGTGCTGCTCGACTTCTTTACCCGCGGTCATCATCAGGTCAGCCATTTCGTCCGCTACGATCACGATGAAGGGCAAGTGATCGGGAATCGCCTCTTCCTCTTCGGGCGTCTCAGGCTTCAGTCGTTCCACCAACTCCTCGCGTCCCAACTGATTGTAGTTAACCAGGTGACGCACGCCGGCTCGAGCCAGCAGCGCATAACGTTCTTCCATCTTGTCGACGGCCCATGCCAGAATGGCCTCGGCTTTTTTCATGTCGGTGACCACAGGGTGCATCAAGTGCGGCAATCGCGCGTATCCACTTAATTCCACCATCTTCGGGTCAATCATCAACATGCGAACTTCGTCAGGCCGTTTGGTCATCAGGATCGACGCGATGATCGCATTCAAACACACGCTTTTACCGGTACCCGTTCGACCGGCGATCAACAGGTGAGGTAAGGATGCCAAGTCAACGGTCAACGGATTACCGGAGACGTCTTTACCTAAGAACAAGGGGATCTTGGCCTTTTTGCTGGCCGCTGTTCCTTCCTCGATTACTTCGCGCAGTCGCACCACTTGTCGCGTTTCGTTGGGTACTTCAATACCCACAGTGTTTTTACCCGGTATCGGGGCCACAATACGCACACTCGGTACGCGCAGCGCGATGGCCAAGTCATCCGCCAGGCTGGTAATCTTCGACAATCGCAGACCGGCTTCCAATTCCACTTCGTACTGCGCGATGACCGGTCCAGTTTCAATTTCTACGACGCGGACATTGAAACCGAAGTCACCGAAGGTTTTCTCCAGTATCTTGGCTTTGCGTCGCACCTCAACTGCTTGATCTTCAAAGTTGATATCATCGCTTTCGGTCAGCAGATCATTGCCCGGCAAGACATACTCTTCGGTGCCTTCCGGCAAACTCGTATCATCCAAGTGCTCCAACGAGTCATCGGCTTTCTTAGCCGCTGCGCCCTTTTTCTTGCGCCGTACGCGCGGACCATCCTCAGCCTCGTCGGTCTCTTCGTTGGTCGGCGTTTCTACCGCGCTGATTTCGACCGCGTCGTCAACTTCTACTTCTTCGTCCTCGACTTCGGTGGATTCAGTTGCGGGTTCCGGCTTCAACTTGCTGGCCAAGAGAGTGGTCGCCGCCGCTACACCAGCCATAATCGATTCGCTCGTCTTGGCCGCCGCGCCGCGAGCACTAGTCGATTGACTGGCCGTGGCACCGACCGCTGTGGTTGTCCCCGCGGATGAACCAGCGGCCGGAGCAGTGGCGGCCGGTTTGGCATCGATCTGCTGTCCGCGAATGCGCACCGAAACAGTGTCGACACCATCTTCGGGCAAGACCACACCTTGATCCACGTCGCTGCGGCGCAGGCGTGGTAAGTGGCCCCACGGATTGAGACTGGTCAACCCCTTGCGCCCGGCCGAAGCGGTCGATGTGGCCACCACAGCACTACCGCTGAGTATGACGGCCAGCCAACGCAAGACCACGTAATCGGTGCTCAATAGCAGACCTGCGATCATCACCGCCGAGGTCAAGATCACGCTGCCGATGAGCGCAAAGTGCTCGTTCAACCAAGTCGTCGTCAACGCGCCCAAGTAACCGCCCGCTCCAATGACAGGCGATTGCCGCGATTCCAGTTTCAGTAAGGTCGCAAACGTGGTGACCGCCAGAATGACCAACAGCCAACCGAATTGGCGAGACGGTGCCACGAAATTGCTTTGCACCCGAAACATCCACAACGTCAGCGCACTCATGGCGGCAACCAATGGAATGGCGCCGATGCCCAATCCCTCGACCAACATCTGCGCGACCAATGCCCCAGCCCAGCCGCACCAGTTCTGCGTAACCTGATTGGGCGGATAGACGCTTTGGGATGGCTGAAACAGTTGGTTCAGAGGCGTTACCAAGGGACCAACCGGATCGGCTGCGTCATAGGTCAATAAACTGACCCATAGGAACAGGCACAATGCGGCCAGCACCGTTGCTTCGACATCAAATTTGACTTTACGAGGTTCGCTCATCGCCCTAGCCACGCCCACCGATGTTCTGGCGAGGCGATAACACCACGCTATCGCCGGCAGGATCATCCGTGACCCGATGAGGAAGTGCCCCTTGGAAATGCAACCGCTTTGTGCCAGAGGGTGGGGAAACCCGGCTCCGCAATCACAACACAGCCTCATCGCTAGGGATCGGCAGGATAGCTAGCAATGAGTGAAACAAAAGCAGTTGGCCAGTACGACTTACCTAACCGACGCGGTGCTGAGTCGGCAGGCACCTGGAAGGCCACCGTCGCCAGACGGTGGACCTTGTAGCCACCGTCGCCAGACGGTGGACGCCTCTAGAGGCGAAATCCACTGCTTGGCAGTGGTGGCTACCCAACTAAACTCGCTTGGAATTGGCCAGTTGTCTAAGCACTTCCATCCGCGAGCCGCGAAGATCGTTGAAGAACTTGAGCCACTGATCGCGTTCTTGCAAACTGGGGGCACGACCAATGATTTGCTGGAAGACGGCTGTAATCCACATGGTGTTATTGTTGCCAACAGCGTCATAGTATTGTTGACTGGCCATTAAGTTCAAAGGCAGAGTCTGCAATTCGCTGGCCGCATTGGGCGAGACCATGAAGGCCGCCAGCTCGACATCATACGGATTGCGTCCTAGATAACGTCGGTAAATCTGCGAATACTGAGCCACCAAAGAATCATTGACCGAACCGTATCCGGCCGAAATGACAGGCGAACCGATGCTGGCGACCGTCGTGTTCTGAATGGGCACCACTTCGATCTGGATGCCGTCTGATCGGGAGCTACCCAAGACACGCACCGGTTGCAAAGTGTGATAAATGATGCGGCCGTTGGATACGATTTGAGCCTGGACTTGATATGCGTCGTTGGGATCGATGTAACTGGGATCGTAATTAATTTCGAAGGGTATGCTGTTTTGTCCTGAAGCGGAATAGGTTGCTTCGCCGTTACGCACAACATAAATCGGGCGCGATATGTTCTGGACACTGACCGTCACCCGCGCATCGGCCGGCAGAAACGCGCGGTCGCGGCGTACCACCGTGCCACGCAGGGCCGATTGATTTCCATCCAAGCGAACGCGGATAGAGGCCAGGCGACCGGAGCGCGTATCTTGGACGAGCAATGAGACATTGCCGCTCTGATCCGCTCGACGCCGAATCTCCGCGCTGAAGTCGACGAAACGTCCATCGACGATACCGACTTGCTGCCCACCGACGGCCACAATGAGATCGTTGACTTCCAAGTTGGCACGCTCGGCAGCTGAGCCTGGGGCCACCTGGCGAACCAAGACTCCAATCTCAAGGTCGTCGGTCTGCACGCCCAGTTTCCAATCTTGCGTTGGCACCAATGAAGTACCCAGCCAATTTCCGCCCTGCCATGCCGGCAAGTTGTTATACAGATCGCTGCTATTGTTGATCGGACCAGTGAAACGCTGCGCCTGCACAGGTAGGGCTGACACGCAGACCAATCCGCACATCGCACTCCAAATTGCCGCGACACGAAAGCTTGACCGCCACATGATGAAACTCCATTTAAATAGTCGGTATGATTAGTCGGCTTGAATAGTTTGAGCAGTTCGCATGGATAGTCTGGCATGAATCGAAGGTATGTATCGCCTCGCTCGGACGACGAGCCCTTAGCGAAACTTGTCTCGTTCCAGCAGATTCAAGCCGGCTCGCAATGTAGGCAGCTCGGCTGGAAAGAATCCGGCGCGAATGGCAGCCAATTGTCCCGAGCGACACAATGCGAAGTGCACCAGTTCGTGGGCCGCTTTGGCCTCGGGAGTCTTTTGGCCAAGATCCACGACGAGGGTTAAGTTGCGCGTCATTGGATACTGGCCACTCAAAACTGCGGCATCATCGTTGGGTACGGGCACACCAGCACGGCCAACCAGGGGCAATACACGCACGCCCAATCCATTGGCTCGCAGACCACAGATGGTGATTCCCAGCGGATCATTGGCCAGAGCGCCCAGTACATCTCCATTGGACTCATGCGCCTTTTCGCTCACGCGCATCTCCATACCGCCGAAAACAAAGTCACGTAGAAAGGCCTGTGTGCCGCTGGTTTCCGAACGCGCCACAATGCGAATGGGTTGTTGAGCTAGCGGGCCGGTGACGTCCAGCAGTTGCCACTTCAAGTCGGCGTCGGCCGATTGCTTGGTGAAGACAGCTCGCAGTTGTTCACCGGAAATCGATTTGGCGGGATTGGACGCGTGCACAAAGACCCCTAAGGCTTCGCGAGCCACTACAAAAGCGACTGGATCCTTGATCGCGTCCGATTTGACTTGCTGCAACTCTTCGGGCTTGACCGGTCGCGAAAGCATGACCAGCGCCTGTGGGTTTTGTTTGAGCTGTGCAAAAGCGTCCCCAGACCCGGCCGCGGTGACTTCGACAGTTACCTGAGGATGAAAGAGCTTGAACTCTGTGGCCCACGCGTGGACCATATTGTCCATGGCTGTGGAACCAAAAACTTGCACTTTGCCAGATAGGTTGCCGACGGGGCGATAGGGATCGATTCCGCCGAGCATCGCCACTAGATCTTGAACGGCGCCGCCCGGTTTGACGGGATTGGCGCCGGCAGGCGGATTGCCCGCTTGGCCTGAGGATGCCGTCAGTCTCGCACTAGTCGATGCCTGACCAGAGGCCGGGTTCTGGGTGGCTGCTTTCTGAGAGTTCTGAGAGGTTGGATTTTGAGTGGCTGGTTTGGCTTGAGCCCAGCCGTTGCTTGGAGACAACCAACTGACTGCCAAAACCACACCTATCCAAGAGGCTACGACTAAACCGCCAGAACGCAGCATTTGCACACTCCTTTATTGCTCAAGAATCCGAATAACCGTCGACCAACTCGGCGATAAGGCCCCGGGCGGCGGTTTTCAACGCGCCCATTGTACGCCACTAGCGTCGCAGCGTCGACTCGAATAGTCGCGACCCTTGTTGGCCAAATTGACTGGCGGTTTATTGGGCCAATTGCAGAGCTGTGGTCGAAATGCGGCTGAGCGGCAATATGGATTCGGCGGCATCCAGGGCGATGGCTTCGCGTGGCATGCCAAAGACGACGCAACTGGCTTCGTCTTGTGCGATGGTGCGTGCACCGGCATTTTTCATTGCCAGCAATCCATCGGCTCCATCATTTCCCATCCCCGTCAAAATCACTCCCACGGCATTGCGTCCCAGATACTTGGCGCAAGACTGGAACAGGACATTCACGCTGGGGCGATGACGGTTTACTGGCGGAGCGCTAAAGATGCGAACGGAATAGGTGGCGCCGCTGCGGACGGCTTCCATATGAAAGTTACCTGCCGCGATCAGCGCATGGCCGGGTAGAATGCGGTCGCCATCCTCGGCTTCTTTGACTCTGATTTGACAGTGGCGATCCAGTCGTTCCGCATAGGACTTGGTGAAATGTTCCGGCATATGGATGACCGCGACCACGCCTGGCGAATCGGGCGGTAGGCCCACCAGTACTTCCATCAAGGCCTCGGTGCCGCCGGTGGAACCACCGATGGCGATGACCTTATGCGTACTGGTGATCAGCGAGCTGAGGGCTGGCTTGGGTGCTGAATTGGCGCGCGGAGCGGCCCGCAGCACACGGTTCTGAATTTTGGCCGTAGCGGCTTGCTTGATCTTGCTAGTGATTTCTTCCACCAGGTGATCCATCCCCTCCACCAGATCCAGCTTGGGTTTGGTCACAAAGTCCACGGCGCCCAGTTCCAACGCCCGCATAGTGGTCTCGCAGCCTTTCTCGGTCAATGACGAGAGCATGACCACTGGCATCGGTCGACCAGCCATAAGTTTTTCAAGGAATGACAAACCGTCCATGCGAGGCATCTCGACATCCAGGGTAAGGACGTCAGGATTCAGTGCCAAGATCTTTTCCCGCGCGACATACGGGTCGGCCGCCGTCCCTACGACTTCAAGGGCAGGGTCCTGCTTGATAATCTCGGCGATCATCTGACGCATGAGCGCCGAATCATCGACGATAAGTACTTTAATTTTTTTCATAATCGTTGAATTGAAATAAAAGGTTGATCGATCAAGCTTTTTGCCTGCCCGCAACACCCTCGTATCGAAGTAGTTGCCCGAGCGGCTATGCGCTGGGTAGGTGCAGTTTTGTTGAATGCAGTCAGCTGGGCTTACTTAGAACAGAGTCACAGCATCGTCACGCGCTGATTGCGGTTTGGGTTGGCGTTTTTCGACTTCGACAACATCAGCTGCCAGGCGATCATCCAAGACTCTCACCAGTGCTTTGTGAGTGCGTGTGTGAAAGCGAATGTGCATGGCTTGTGTGCCCCCGGTATGGCTGGCGATCAGTGGTATCGCTTCGGCCTCCAGGAACTTCTTGGCAAAATCGATGTTTCGTTCGCCGACATTCCAGCGTGTCTCGCTGGTTCGAATCACTGCGCCGCCACCGAATAATTTGGCTTTCAGCCGTCGACGATCAGCACCCAGTTTCATCAAGGCATTGATTAACATTTCCATGGCATGTACGCCATAACTGGCGCAGGTCGTCGAATCTGCACTTCCCAATGGCAACATAAAATGATTCATACCACCGATCTGCATGCGATCATCATACAAACAGGCTGACACGCAAGAACCGAGCAGGGTACTGATCCATTTGGATTCGTAGCTACCATAGATTTCGCCCACGATAATGGGATGTACAGGCTCTTTCGTAGGGGAGAAACCTGTTGTGGCTCTTTTGACTTGAGGCGCGTTCGAACTCGCCGGCGTGCTTCGCGCGGTCGTCTTGGCCGGAACTGCGGCCGCAGCGGTGACGCTGGAACTTACCTTCGTCAACGTCTCGGAACTGCTGGTGCGTTCATTGACTCCCGGTTTAAGTCGATAAACCGTGTTACCAACCAATTCAAAATTGTTATTGATTCCCGACAGCGTTTCTGAATGGCCAATAATCAAATGGCCTTCCGGCTGCAGGTAGCTCGCAAAGCGTTCGACCAGCTTCCTCTGTGTCTCAGTGTCAAAGTAGATCATGACATTGCGGCAGAAGATCACATCAAACTTGGTCTGAATTGGCCACTGACTATCTTGAAAATTGATCCGCCGAAAGCGGATCATATCACGCAACGAGTTTTTGACTCGCCATTGACAGTTAGCTTCGTCACTATGGTCTTTCTGTTTATCAAAGTAGCGATGCAGCAGATATTTGGGCACATCAACTACGCGGTCGGCCGGATAACAGCCAGCCTGGCAGCGTTCCAAGACAGCGGTGTCGATGTCCGATGCCAGAATGCACATATCCACCGAATCCCGAAGCGATTCACGCAAGGTCATGGCGATCGAGTAAGGTTCCTCACCAGTGGAACAAGCGGCACTCCAGATTCTCAGCTTCTGACTGCCGCCTTCCAAAGCGGGCTTCAACTCAGGCAGCAGGGTATCGCTCAAGAACCGAAAATGATGATTCTCGCGAAAGAAGTCGGTCTTGTTAGTGGTCAAGCAGTTGATGAACTCAATCTGTTCCTGACCGCCATTATCCTTCTCCAAATGGCTGATGTATTGGTCGTAAGAATCCAGCTTCAAAGCGCGTAGTCGTTTAGCTAAACGTCCTTGCACCATCGTTTGCTTGGAATCTGGCAGGGCAATCCCCGCATGTTGATAAATCAAATTCTGTATTAGCTTAAACTGCTTAGGGGCTAAGCTCAGGTTTACATCGATCACGTCTCAGTTCCTTCGTTTTCAATCCGTATGTAAGTGTGCATCTTGCACGGTTCATGAGTTGTCGTTATCGATGAACCGTCTGGGGTACTTGGTCACTAATCTGCAGGTGCTCTGTGGGAGTTCTGTGGAAACTCTGTGGCTAAGCGAACTGGAATTAGAATCCAGCCAGCATGGTTGGCTCTGGTTCCGTACTGTTGGCCATATGCGACAGGCCGAAGATGTCCAAGATCAGGGCTACGCGACCGTCTCCAAGAATCGTTGCACCGCCGACTCCGGGTACTTTTCTGAAGTTGGCTTCCAGATTCTTGATGACTACCTGTTGTTGCCCCAAAAGTTCATCTACCAGCAAGGCGACGCGTCGGCCTTGATCTTCCACGATGACCAGCAAGCCTTGTTCGTCTTGCGTTGACCGCGGAATGCCTAGAACCTTGTGCAGACGCAGCAAAGAGACAACTTCGCCACGCAGCGAGATGACTTCTCCCACACCCACAATTGGTCGAATATCGCGGGGTTGAACGCTGACAGATTCAATAACCGACAGCAGTGGAATGATAAAGACTTCTTGCTCAAGTCGTACTAACAAGCCATCCAGGATGGCCAACGTCAGCGGCAAACGCACGGTAACGGTCGAGCCTTGGCCCGCAGCCGATTTGACACTCACGCTGCCCTGCAGCGCTTCGACATTACGTCGCACGACATCCATGCCGACGCCGCGGCCTGATAACTCGGTCACTTCTGCCGCTGTCGAGAAACCAGGCAAGAAGATCAAGTTATAGATTTCTTGTTCGGATAGATTCGCATCGGGTTGAATCAGACCGCGTTCAACGGCTTTGCTTAATATGCGATTGCGATCCAGTCCCTTACCGTCATCGGACAGTTCAATGTAAATGTTTCCGGCCTGCTGGAAGGCTCGTAGTCGCACGGTACCTTCGGCTGCCTTGCCGGCCGCCAGGCGGACATCAGGCATTTCAATGCCATGGTCGGCCGCGTTGCGTACCATGTGAATCAATGGATCACCGATTTGATCCACTACGGACTTGTCCAATTCGGTATCGTCACCTTCTGTGACAAAATCGATTTGTTTGTTCAGCTTCTTAGCTACGTCACGAATCACGCGATTCATCTTCTGGAACGTAGCCGCGATAGGTACCATGCGTAGCGACAAGCTCATCTCTTGAAGATCGCGCACGATCTTGCCCAGCGCCGACATGGAATCCAGCGCCAAACCGCTGTTCACTCCCAACAATTCCTGCTCGACCATCGAAGCACCGATGACCAGTTCACCAATCTGATTGATCAACTCGTCCAACCGCCGACGATCCACGCGTACCGTTTCGTTCTCCGCTGCTCGTACTGGCGCTCCCGTGCGCGCTGCGGCTGCGTTGATCAAGCCATCGACCATCTGATTAGCGGTTCCGGTCTTGGCGCTTGACGGCAAGTTAGCAGCTTGGGCGGCAGCGCTGTCCGTTGCCAACGCGGCAGCCACGGCTGCGTTAGTGGAATAGCTGGCGGTTGTCGATGGGCCGGCTGCCGAGGCATTCGCTTTGGGACCAGCCGGCTGCCTCGAGGCTGGCGCGGGCGTTGTTGAAGAGTCGTCCGAATCGGCTGGGCTGTTTGAAGGCAGCAACTGAATGGCCAGCGTGCTATTGGCGTCCAGAAACATGAACACATCTTCAATTGACCGCAATGGCTCGTTGGTAGCCAGGTCGAGACTCCAACCGACAAAGCATTCGTCGGCCTTCATTTCCAAAAGCGTCGGCAAACCAGTGCTATCAAGTTTGACCTGGCGAAAGCTGCCGATTTCACCTAACTCGCGCAGCAGTAGCAATGCATCCTGCCCGAAGCGAAAGAACTCGCGCGATGGTCGAAAGTCGATTCGATAACAGAGTTCTTGACCTGCGCCGGCTTGGGCCTGTTGCCCCCCGTTTTGCGCACTCGCGCCAGCCTGCACTTCAGCTGGCGTGCCTGGTTGTTGACTGGGCTTTTCTCCGTTGGCTTGTCGCAACTGTGCAAAGACCTCGTCCAGTTGCGGAGGCAAGGGTGCACCGTCGCGCGAGTTGGCGATCAGGCCTTCCAGCACGTCGATACTCGAAAGCAACAATTCGACCAGTTCGGAGCTGGTCGCCAGTTTGCCGTCGCGTAGTCGATCGAGCAGATTCTCGAGCACGTGGGTAAACTTGCCGACCTCCTCGATGCCGAAGGTCAAGCTGGCACCTTTGATGCTATGGGCGGCCCGGAAGATGGTATTGAGCAACTCGTTGTCGGTAGGTGCGCTTTCAAGCTGCAGCAGAGCTGCTTCCATGTGTTCTAAATGCTCTTCAGCTTCAACATAGAAGGCGGCGCGAAAGCGGCTGACGTCAATCTGCATAATTCAAATACCTTAGCGTACTCGGTGCCCAAACTGGAATACGAACCGATCGTACTCCTCGTCCTGACGTTGGTATGGCCTGTCTACTTCAACACTTTTTTAACAACTGCCATCAACTGCTCGGGATTAAATGGCTTGACAATCCAACCGGTTGCCCCAGCCGCTTTGCCCTCTTGCTTTTTGGTGTCTTGCGATTCTGTAGTCAGCAACAAGATGGGTGTGAACTTGAATGCTTCTTTGGCGCGCAGCTCTTTGACGAGCGTAATGCCGTCCATTTCTGGCATGTTCAAGTCGGTGATCACCAAATCGATTTTGGCACCTTCGCTAACCTTCAAGGCTTCGCAACCGTTGCCTCCCTCGATCGTTTCGTAACCCGATGACTGTAGAGTGAACGTCACCATCTGACGCATCGAAGCGGAATCGTCGACGACTAATATTGTGGACATGGAAAAACCTTTCGTGATTAAAAGAGGTCGATAGAAGAATCAGCGGACGACTCAGCGGGGGCACTTGAGCCTCCGGTGCGTTCTTGGCTCATGGTCGATTTTTCAGCCAAGCGATCGGTCCACAATTTGGTTATCAATTGCGCCGTGTTTGGATCGGACGACAGCGTCATGGGCCGCAGGTCGGCGTTCAGCTCGTGAATCGTGCTGACGATGTGTTCAATGCGCTGATTGACACGATCCTGGAACTGCATGCTCATAACTGCCTGGCCGATATCGAGGTTTAACTGACGGTTCATGGCCGCCGAACTCGACAAAGATTCGTTCATTTTCTCGTACGACGTAGACATCATGTCCAGGGTGCTGCGAATCGTATTTTCGCTGGTGGCGATGGTCTTCTGGTCTTCCTCCGCCTTCGATCGAGCGCGACTGGCACCGTCCTTGGTAATGCTGCGCAATCCCATCACCAGACTGCAAATCGCCTGACCACATTGAGCTGAGGCTTGAGCCATGACGGCGAAGCTGTCCAGCATTTTTTCGGCATCGCCACGATTACCGATCGATCGTTTGACGATGGCCATCGATTGATTGGTGGCGTTGCGTGCGTCGCTGGAGATCTGAATCATCTTTTCGCCCAGTTTGACGACCAACGATAGGCGTTCGTCGATTTCATCAATCTGTTCAGTCAGGTGCAACGAGAAATCGCGTGAGGACTCCAGCCTGGCGAGCATCGTGGCCAGGGACATGCGCACTCGGTGTACGAAAGCAGGTAACCCGCCGTCATCACTGCTGGTGTCCAAAGCATCGGCCGCTTTAGCCAGCGCGGTTCGCGCCCGACTGCTCATGCCTTGAAAGCCACTGCAAACGCCCATGACCGATATCTCAACGTCGCGGGCAATGTCGTTCAATTGCTCCGAGACAATGTCGAGCACCGTCATGATGGCTGCGATGGATGAGCCGTCCAGATGTGTATTGTGTTGTGTTTCAGAGTCTTGATTGAGCATAGATGATTTTCATGTTTGGGGCATTGGTTGCGCGGACTGTTCGTAGGGCAGTCCGTCGGCGGATAGCGCCGGATAGTTACGAAATCAACTCAAGATGACGTGACCGACTGGTCAGCCTTCCGTGGATTCAGGCCAGGGTTAGCTCGGCGGCAAATCCACTTTGATCCAGCCATTGCCGCACAGACCCTTCGGAACCGACCTTGACCGTCACACGACCCGGTGCCGCCCGGTGGGCAGCCAGGATCAACTGCAAACAGGCCGTATCCAGCCATTCAGCTGAGATACAGTCGATCACAATCGGATGAGCTATGGCGACCGCATCACAGAGCACCTTCTGCAGCTCGCTAGCGTTTCGAATATCCACGCGGCCATCTAAGGTTACGCAGGTATGATCGGCGGATTGATCGAAGCGAATGTTCGACATATGAGAACTTGCCCGGTTAGCTAGAGTCCCTAGTGGTTACGAGTTGTCCGTAGGCGGTGGGCCTACGACGACTCGGTTGGATCGCGTTACGAACCAACTGTCATGTAAGTACAGGGCTATGCAAACCTGCGGGGCAATCGCAGTCGTTAAACGTGATAGCGGTTATCGTCAGCCAGGACGTGACGGCTTTACTTAGCGGCATATCGCGTTCAACTGACAAACATTACGACACAACCAACGCACTGTCCACTTGTACATGGGGGAGTTTGTCATCTTTGACGACCCTGACAGTCCAATGGGGAGTGAGTTAACGACCATGCCCTAAATGACGATGGGGGCTGAGAATACTCAGCCCCATTCGCGTTGGGACATGGCAGCCAATCCAAGAATGGCTGCAGTGTTAACTGTTATCGATTCGCCACGACCTGGTCGGGAGAGATAAGATTGTCTCGACCATGGTTATGTCAATCGATCTATCCGTTAGAACTCGAGGACACCCACTTCATGACCAACGTTGGATGAGAAGGTGATGGGTGCTGGCCGCAGCTCGGACTCTTCGGCAGGCTTAGTTGTACCCGCACGTGGCGATTCGCGACGCTTGCGAGGTTTTTCTTGTTCGCTACTCAGTTGGAAACGGCTGACCAGTTCGGCTAATTGCTCGGAGTGTGTCAGCAGCATGCCAGCGGTACCTGACATTTCTTCTGTTTGAGCCGCGTTGGCTTGGGTAACGCGGTCCATTTGAGCAACCGCTTTGTTCACTTGCTCAATACCCACCAACTGTTCCTTCGAGGCGGCGGCAATTTCGGCCACAATGTCCGTGACGCGTTTTACCGAAGTCACGATCTCGCCCAAGGTTTGGCCAGATTTGTTGACCAAGTCCGTGCCGTTCTGCACTTTGGAGACCGAATCTTGAATGAGTGTCTTGATCTCCTTAGCAGCACTGGCGGAGCGCTGAGCCAGATTGCGGACTTCGGCGGCGACTACTGCAAAACCACGACCTTGCTCACCGGCACGGGCAGCTTCGACCGCCGCGTTCAGGGCCAACAAATTGGTTTGGAAAGCAATTTCATCGATCGTCGTGATGATGTCGGCAATCCGCTTGGAGGATTGATTGATTTCATCCATCGCCAGCACGGCATCGTGTACGACCGCGCCACCGCGTTCTGCTACATCCCTTGAACCATTGGCAAGTTGCCGAGCCTGCTGAGCATTGTCGGTATTTTGTTTAACCGTCGAAGTGATCTCTTCCAGGCTGGAAGCAGTTTCTTCCAGGCTAGACGCCTGAGATTGGGCACCAGCAGAGATTTCACGCGATACGCCGGTCAATTGCTGAGCGGCCGTGGAGACTGTGCCAGCTACGTTATTAACTTCTTGCAGAGCATTCTTCATGGCCCCGACAGCGGCTTCCAGGGCAGTAGCGACTTGACCAACCGCATCGTCACCCAGGTTTGGAATCGTCACGTCAAACTTGCCATCCGCCACAGCATTGACTACTTGCAGCACAACTTCCACTTTGCGTTCGACTTCCGCAGCCACGGCGCGTTCACGATCGACTCGAGCTTGTTCGGCTATTTCACCGGCTTGCTTGTCGCTAAAGAACTTGGCCAGTCCTTCACCCAACTTACCGATTTCATCGTTACCACGTACCGCCAAGGTCTCGGAGTAGTCTCGTTTGGCCACGCGTTCGGCCACCGTCAAGATTTCGTTGACGCGGCGGCGCATGTCGATGCTATTCTGTTCGTCTTCCTGCTGCCGCTTGGCGATCTCGAACTCCATGCGTTTGGCTTCGGTAATGTCGAAGGCAAATTTGATCACTTTGAACGGTTTGCCATTGGAATCCAGGATGGGATTGTAGGTCGCTTGAATCCAACAGCTCTTGCCGGATTTTCCGAAGCGTTCAAACTGGCCACCGACTGGTTCACCCGCATTAAGTGAACCCCAAAGCTGTTTGTACTCGGGTGAGCTGGCGAAAACAGGATTCACGAAAATGCTATGGTGACGGCCAGCAATCTCGGACAGCGTATAACCGGTCAGGTTGAGGAAGTTTTCGTTGGCGGTAATGATCTTGCCATCGAGTTCGAACTCGATCGTGGCTTGCGATCGATTGATAGCCGCAAATCGACCAGCGTAGTCCTTGTTGCGCACTTCGCTGACGCGAATCAGACGGAAGACAACGATGCCCGCTGTAATAACAATGGACACGGCTCCCAAGATCGATCCAAACAACCACCAGGAACTAGTGGTTACGGTCGACTCAACAGAGGCTTCAACCGCTTTGTTATGGTTATTGACCAACTCGACTACGTTATCGATAACCTGTCGGTGCTGCGTGAACGCTGGACGGAGTGTTGTATCAAATACCTTGGCTGCTTCGTCTGCGTTATCGCTTTTGATGGCAGGTAAGAAATCCGCCTTGAGGCTGCTGTAAAAAGCATCGGCCGGTTCACGTGAGTCTATCAGCATCGTGTCAAAAATCTTCGTCAAGGCAGGCTCGTCTGCGTGCTGATCGCGAACCGTGGTCCAGAAAGCATGACGGTCTTGAAACTCTTTTTCCAATCGAGT
>JADLDX010000175.1 GCA_020846515.1 Pirellulaceae bacterium | reverse complement strand
GCTCTTGCAACTTACTTTGATACTCAACTTGCAGGGCGCTGGGCGGCGCATTGCCCGCGCTTGGATCCTGGCCAGCCTGCTGCTGGTTGGCAACCAATGACTTGAGCATGGTGCCGATGGCCAGGATGCTTTGTTTGGCTGCATTCAATTCGCCTGCGTCCAGTTGTTTCTTGGCTGCGGCCACAGGCGATAATAGTTCGGTTTTGCGTTCGGGGCTGGCAGCCACCAATTCCTTGAGTTGAGGGATGAATTTGTTGAGTGCTTCTTGGAGCTTTAGCCGCAAGGCCTCATCCGTGCGACTCGGTTTGGGCGTTGACTCGCTCGGCGGTGGTGGTGGCGGCGGTGGCGGTGGAATCTCATCTTCGAGCTCAGAGTTCGGGGCATCAGCGGCGGGAGCACCCGCGTTGGGGCCAGCATTGGATCCAGCCGCGTTGCCGAGTTGGCTTAAGAGCGTCTCCAATGTTTGAACGCTCGTCGTCGCTTGCTCAGTCTGCTCTTGCAATAGATGCTGGCGGGTGGTTTCACATAAACTCGATAGTTCACCCGCACGATCTGGGTGCGTCTGGCTGGCCAATTCCGCGGATTTTTTCAAAGCCAGAAATCGGGCAACCAGTGGGTCGTCTTCATCCAATACATCCGGCGCAGAATCAACGATCTCAAAGACCGGCTTGCACTTGAAGTCTGCGGCTTCTTCCAAGTACGACTTTAAAATGGTCGTTTTAACTGGGGCATCTTCGAAACCATCTGCTCGCGCCAACACGAAGCGGATGTTGATGCCTTTGCCGTCCACCACGCCATGATAGAACTGCCCCTTGCCCGATTCTTTAGCTTCCTTCTTTCTTTTCTCTACGTTGCCTTTTTTGTAGACCACCAGGCTAACCACGCTGGTGCCTTTGCAGATCATGGCAAACTTGCGAGGTTTACCCTTTTTAACTTCTTCCAGAAACGATATGGACTCTTCGCTCATCGAACCTGAATCAGGGTCTTTGGCCATCGCAGAGATGTCTCCTTGAGATGATGACTATGAGAATGACGGTGGATTGGACAGCCAACGACTACACCTTGTGCTTCGATGCCTTACCAAGCCATCGGTAAGCCCAAAGAAGTACGTTTCGAGGAGTAGCGTATGTGCATACATGAAAAGATTTCAACACCAACCGCTGGTTAATACTATAGTCGATTGGAACAACGGCGCGCCTATGCATGCTGACCGCAAATTTGGTACATTTTGCTGGGATTGTTGTGTAATCGTTAGGATTAGGAATGCATGACGATTGCCAATCCCGCCTCGCGGAGACGCGCGTCCCTTTTGGAGATGGCAAACCACCAAGCTGTTGGGTGACCTTCCGGCGTTTGCGACTGCGTTATGCACACGCCCTGCATTGCGCATAGACCCTAGGTTACGCACAGCCATTGATTGAATCGGACTCGAATGCGGTATGACTAGACGTGGATTTGCGATCGATGGCGAAAAGCTATTGGCACTCTACCGTTTACGAGGTTGGAGTCAGCAAGATCTGGCCGACCAGGCTCGCTTGGATGTACGCACGGTGGCGAAACTGAGGCGAGGTGGAACGTGTGACGCGAGCACACTACGGGTTTTATCCCATACTCTCGATGTGAAGCCAGAAGTGCTCTTGAAAGAGATGGAGGCCCCGCCTGCGCAGAGCACGTCGCAAAACACCCATGCTTTAACAACGTCTTCTCAATCTGATCTAAGGATCGAACAGGCTTGGAAGATAATCGACCTGCGCTCACCCTACCGATTCGGCGACATTCCCTCTGGGTTTCTGCTTGAACGTTATCGCGTAGTTAGAACTGGTGTTCACCCCACGAGCATCGTATTGCCTTACCTGACGTGGGGCGAGGGAATTGAATGCCACGACAAACCGCCGACGGCCAGTTGGAACTCCATCGCTCCGGTACCGGGAGATATTGTTCACAGTGACAAGCAATGGGAACTGGTCATACCGCTAACGGACGGCCCCAGTGGCAGCGAGTTTGAATTCGGACCGATCCAACTGCGATTCCTTGGTGCATTTCATGGACAGGATCAGCAGTGGTGGCAGACCCGTACGGCTTACGACATTGATTGCCTGACGATTCAGATCCTTTTCGCCCCAGCGTTGCCTTGCAAAACGATCGTGGCCAGTTGGGCGCCGCCGGGGCAACGGAAGTTTGTCACTCTTCCGAACAATACACCGTTCGTGCTTCCCGACGGCACAATGGCCAGCTGGCAGATCAGCAACCCACAGTTGGGAGCCTTCTACAAGTTGGCTTGGACTTGGTGAACTCTAGACACTCGGACAAAAAACGTCCGATCGATCGTACAAATTGCATTGCAAAAAGTAATGTCCACCATCGGTTATCGATGGTTCTGACGGGGACAAAACCACCGGGAACCACCGGGGACACAACCACCGGGGACACAGGCAATGTGCATTTATGCTAGCAAAGGCAAATTGTGTGTGTCCCCAGACGCTTCCCCGTTTATGATGCTAGCAAATCGCAACGGGTTCAATGAAATGCAGATGGAGGCTGGGGATTTTCGACCTGCAAGACTGCAGAACCACCGGGGACACAGGCAAAGTGCATCTGTGCTAGCAAAAGGAAATTGCGTGTGTCCCCAGACGCCTCCCCGTTTCTTATGATAGCAAATCGCCTGGTTTCGATAAAATGCAGACGGAGGCTGGGGATTTTCGACCTGCAAGCCTGCAGCGACACGTGAAATGCCTGTCGAGCTAGAAAGAAGGCCATGCAGCCGAGTTGCACCATGGGCGATGCGAACGAGCTGTGGCAGAAAGATGGGCGGCGGCCCTCGAGAGTTG
>JADLDX010000174.1 GCA_020846515.1 Pirellulaceae bacterium | reverse complement strand
TGGCATCGTCTTCAGCGCCGCCACCACCGGCTGGCTTGGCGCCGCTTTCACCACCGGCAGTCGTAGCGGTCTTTTCGTACAGCACTTTTCCAAAGGCTTGCGCGGCTTGCTCAAGTTCCGTAGTGGCGCTGCGAATAGCAGCCGTATCCGTGGTGGCTGCCGCCGTGCGAACTTTCTCAATCGCCTTATTGAGCGGCTCACGGTCGCTGTCGGTCAACTTCTCAGCATTTTCAGTCATCTGCTTTTCAAGTTGATACGTCAGGTGCTGAGCCTTGTTGCGTGCTTCGGCCAATTCAAATTGTCGCTTGTCATCTTCAGCATGCTCTTCAGCGTCGCGACGCATGCGTTCAATTTCATCTTTCGATAGACCAGAGCTTTGCTCGATCTTCACCGAAGCTTGCTTACCAGTGCTGACATCGCGTGCCGAAACGTTCAGAATACCGTTCTGATCGATGTCAAACTTGACTTCGATCTGCGGTACGCCGCGCGGTGCCGGTGGAATGCCCTCAAGGTTGAATTCACCGAGCAATCGGTTTTGCGTGGCCATCTTGCGTTCGCCTTGGAACACGCGAACGGTCACGGCCGTTTGACTATCAGCAGCCGTAGAGAACGTATTCTTGCGTTCTGCCGGAATCGTCGTGTTGCGTTCGATCAAGGCAGTCATGACACCACCTTCAGTTTCGATACCCAGCGTCAGCGGTGTGACGTCCAATAACAGCACGTCTTTGCGGTCACCGGCCAGCACACTGCCTTGAATCGCTGCACCAATGGCGACTACTTCGTCGGGATTAACCCCTTGATGCGGTTCCTTACCGAAGATGTCCTTCACCAACTGGCGAACTTTTGGAACGCGGGTCGATCCACCCACCAATACGACTTCATCGATGTCGCTGGGCTTCAGCTTGGCATCTTCCAACGCTCGCAAGACAGGACCGCGACAGCGGTCGATCAGCGCGTCGGCCAACTCTTCGAACTTGCTGCGAGTAATGTTCATCTGCAAGTGCTTAGGACCAGAAGCGTCAGCCGTGATGAACGGCAAGTTGATGTCGGTCTGAGGCACCGAGCTCAATTCTTTCTTGGCCTTTTCGCAGGCTTCCTGCAAGCGCTGCAACGACATGGGCTCTTTACGCAAATCGATGCCGTTATCTTTTTTGAACTGATCGGCGACATAGTGAACTAGGGTTTCGTCGAAGTCGTCGCCACCCAAGTGCGTGTCACCGTTGGTCGAGATTACTTCAAAAACCTTGCTCGACTTCTCGCCATCACCACCACCGGTCGAAGCCACTTCCAGAACCGATACGTCAAACGTACCACCACCCAAGTCGAAAACGGCAATCTTGTGGTCGTGTTCTTTGTCTAGACCGTATGCCAATGCGGCGGCGGTGGGTTCGTTAATGATTCGAGCGACTTCCAAGCCCGCGATTTGTCCCGCGTCCTTGGTTGCCTGGCGCTGTGCGTCATTGAAATAGGCCGGCACTGTGATCACTGCCTTGCTGACGCGATGTCCCAAATAGGACTCAGCCGCTTCTTTTAGTTTTCGCAAGACTTTGGCGGACACCTCTTGAGGCGTATATTGTTTATCACCAATTTGAATCTTGACGTATTCGCTGCTTCCGCCCACAACTTCGTAGGGGACCATCTTCTCTTCCGACTGCACTTCCGCATGTCGACGTCCAATGAAACGCTTGGCCGAATACACCGTGCGTTTGGGATTGGTAACCGCTTGGCGACGAGCAGGTTCGCCAACGATCACGTCATTCTTGTCAGTAAAAGCTACCACGCTCGGCGTCAGGCGATTACCTTCTGCATTGGGTATAACCTTTACTTCCGAGCCTTCCATAATGGCCACGACCGAGTTGGTGGTACCCAGGTCAATGCCGATGATTTTTTCGCCTTGAGCCATGATAAATTTCCTTGGTTTTACGACATTTGCCAGTGATGGAGTTCTCCATCTTGCCATGCATGTTGCAACCTGCGTGCCAACGGCTCACACTGCCGGTTTTGACAACCGAACCCCGATGGCGCCGGCACCCGTTTTACCAATGAAATCATTGACAAATCAACGAATCGGTCCCTTGAAGGAGAAAATTTGGCAAGGCCACAACCTTGCCAAATTGGCATGACCAGCTGAGTTTGCTTCCCCGCTTACAGTTGAATGAGCGCCAGCTAAAATGATATGTCATTCCCAA
Organism: Pirellulaceae bacterium; assembly: GCA_020846515.1. Lineage (GTDB taxonomy): Bacteria > Planctomycetota > Planctomycetia > Pirellulales > Pirellulaceae > Aureliella. Next base: position 1,280 of record JADLDX010000174.1, on the reverse strand, counting down.
GTCCGGCGTAGACTGGGGTTTCCCCAGAAAAGCCACGGAGATTCGTCCCTTGAAGCGGTCCACCAAATCCTCCAAACCTGCTCCTGCTAAAGCTGCGGCCTCAAAAGCTGTCACGCCCAAAACCACGAAACCCAAATTAGCCATGCGGGCCAGTGGCTCTGACCAGGACAGCCACGCCTCTGACGGGCAGTCGGTCGGGCTGAATACCGCTGATATTGACCGCCAACTGCTAAGCTTGCTTGCCCGACGTGTCGAGTTAACGCGTCAGGAACTGCAGTCGGCAAAAGAAACGGGAACACCTTGGGAACTGTGGCAGATGCATCAAGCCGCAGTTTCTCAAGCGACACGTTTGAGCGCTGAGTTGCAACTCCAGCCCGAACGTGCGGCCGAATGGATCAAACACGTGGTCAGCCTCAGCTATGAGAGTTCGCATGTGTCGGAACCGATTGCTTATCTCGGACCGATCTACAGCTACAGCTACCTGGCCGCAGCCAAGCACTTTGGTCTGTCGGCGCCGCTGGTGCCAGTCGCGACCATTGCGGCCGTGTTTGACGAACTAATCCGTGCTCAATCAACCTATGGAGTGGTGCCAATCGAAAACAGCACCGACGGTCGTGTTATTGATACGCTGGGGATGTTCGCGCGCCTACCGATCAAGATTTGCGGCGAAGTACTACTGCCCGTCCATCACTGCCTGCTCGGTCGCTGCCCGCGCGCCGAAATTGTCGAGATCTACAGTAAACCGCAAGCCATGTCGCAGTGCCGGGGCTGGCTGAGCAAGCACGTGCCCGACGCCCGCTTGATCGAAATATCCAGCACGGCCGCGGCAGCCCGTTTGGCCGTTGAAAAACCAGGAGCGGCCGCCGTAGCCAGCCGCGAAGCCGGTATCCATCATGGACTGCAGATCATCGACGAGAATATAGAGGACAATCAAAACAACGTGACTCGATTCGCAATTATTGGCAACAAGGAGAGCTCGCCTACCGGCAGCGATAAAACATCCTTGATGTTCCAGTTGCGACATCAACCCGGAGCCTTGGCCGAAGCGATGGTCGCGTTCCAAAAGGCCAAGCTCAACTTGACCTGGATTGAATCGTTTCCACTAGCCGATCATCCGCGCGAGTATCTATTCTTCGTGGAACTGGAAGGCCATATCCACACCAAGAATGTGGCCACGGCACTGGAAGAACTTCGCCGACAAACTCTACGGCTAGAAGTCCTGGGCTCGTATCCCAAGGCCACCGATTGAGGTCGGAGGCGAAAAACGGGATGCAACACTG
>JADLDX010000173.1 GCA_020846515.1 Pirellulaceae bacterium | reverse complement strand
TTGCAACAAACCTTAGAACAACTCAGCGATGGGTTCACCGTTCTCGACGACGTTGCGTGGGCGGCCTCGATGATCGATGTACTGGGTTTCCAGTGGCACACCGAAGTATTGATAGAGCGTCGCAGCCAGATCGCCGGGGCGGACTGGACGTTCGCGAATCGAACCGCCGTCGCGCTCGCTGGCACCGATAACTTGACCGTGGCGCAGGCCGCCGCCAGCCAGGCACATCGACATAATATTCGGCCAGTGGTCGCGGCCATCGGTGCTGCCTTGAGTGCCCATATTCGGTGTGCGACCGAACTCGCCCATCGAAATCACCAGCACATCGTCCAGTTTGCCACGCTCTTCGAGGTCACCGACCAGCGTGGTCACCAGGTGATCGTACAGCGGCAGGAGCGGCTTCAAGCCTCGGGAGATACCGCCGTAGGGCGGAATGTTGTCGCCGTGATTGTCCCACGTTCCGCTGGCAGTATGGTAACTCAAGTCCAGCGTCACAAATGCTACCCCGGCTTCGACCAAACGTCGCGCTAGGAGGGCCTGTTGGCACCACAGATGATTGCCATAACGCTGACGCATGGCTTCTGGTTCGCGTGATAGATCGAAGGCCTGTCGGGCCTTTTCGCCCAGGAGCAACTCGACAGCTTGTTGTTGAAACACGTCGGTTGCTGCCATTGTGCCGGAAGAATCGATCTCGCGCCGCAGGCTGTCCAAGTCGGTTAAAAGTTTGCGGCGATCTTGCAGACGCTGAAAGTCTAAACCGCCAGGGAACTGAAACATTTCCGCAGACGACTTCTTGCCTGAATCGGTCCCTACCAAATCGTAAATGGGCAATTGGGCAGCCGAATTGCCTTGGAACGGGTCGTACTGTTGGCCGATAGCTCCACCGAACGCGATGTGCGACCGTGATCGGTAAAAGCCAATGTAGGGTGGTAACCCGGAGCTGCCTGGGCCACGCTTTTGGGCCACGATCGAGGCAATGGCTGGGTAAGTGCTCGATTCAGGATTCACGCGGGGCTCGGCGTCGAGATTACCCGTTTGGAAAACCATGTTTGGTTCATGGTTGCTGCGCTTGGCATCCACCGAACGAATCACCGTAAAGCGGTCGAGCATGGCTGCCTGTTTAGGTAGGTGCTCGCAGATTTGCACGCCGGGCAGTTTGGTCGAGATGACACCGAATGGGCCTCGGTTTTGGGCCGGGCGATCGGGCTTGGGATCCCAAGTGTCTATATGACTTGGTCCGCCGCTCATCCATAACAGGATGACACTTTTGCCCTTCCCAGCCGATGCGGCACCGCTGGCTCGCTGGGCGAGCAAGCCAGGGAGCGACAGGCCAGCCATACCTGTCATACTGGCCTTCAGCATATTGCGACGCGAAGCCACGACGAGGCCTTCGCGATCGAGTGCGTTAAACGAGGTAAAAGCGTGGCCGTGCCCACGTTGGAGATGGGCCGAAAATTGACGGTTAAACATGCGCAGCGAGGCCTCCAAATAGCGTTGAGCACGAAATTTCTTCGTGAATTCAGGCAAGGATTCAGGAGGAGGTTAGGTGGGTCCTGTATTTTAGCCGCCTTTCAAGCCCAATACCAGTCCAGCCCGTCCAGCCCTAGTGGGTTCCATCGGCTGGAAACAAGCCAGGGATCAAACTTCGCCCTGCTCATCCCGTTCTGGAGGCCAAGTGAACGGAGTGCGGAATTCTAAAAAGCTTGGGGTAGTTAGGTGGTTTGGCATGGCAGGAAGCTGGCGGTTTTGTCAAAATTGCGTATTCGCGACGTGGCCTGCCATTCGATACAATCGATAATCTTTGCCGAAACCCCCAACAATACTCTCCAACGGATCCAAGTGAATGTCTCAGGACATCTCCTCACCAGCGCGTGAGGGCAAGCAAGTCGAGACCGTGAGTGGTATCACGGTCCGCCTCGTAGGCGACTCTGGCGACGGAATGCAACTTCTCGGGACACAGTTGACCAATACGTCAGCCCTGCTGGGCAACGATGTTGCCACGTTCCCCGACTTCCCAGCCGAAATCCGAGCCCCACGCGGTACGCGCGCCGGGGTCAGCGGATTTCAAGTCCAGTTCGCAGCTCACGAAGTGCACACCCCCGGTGATACGCTCGACGCCCTAGTGGCCATGAACCCAGCCGCGTTGGTCACCAACATTAACGACCTTCGACCCGGTGGTCTGCTGATCGTTAATGAAGATAGCTTCGAAGACAAAGACTTGAAGTTAGCCAACCTGACAACCAGCCCGCTGGAAGAACCAGCCATGGAAAAGTATCGGCTGGTTAAAGTCCCAATGACACGTTTGACTCGCGAAGCTGTGTCTTCGTTGGGCCTGAGCGTTAAAGAGTCGGATCGCTGCCGCAACTTTTTCGCCATGGGTCTGGTCTATTGGCTCTATGGTCGCGATATGGAAGCTACGCTGCGGTTCATCCGTGGCAAGTTCTCCAAGACCGAGCAGATAGCGGCGGCAAATGAGAAAGCGCTCAAGACTGGTTGGGCCTTCGGCGAAACCACGGAAACGCTGGGCATCTCGTACAACGTCGAACCGGCTCAATTGCCGGCGGGCAAGTACCGCAACATCATGGGCAATCAAGCCTTGGCTTGGGGCCTGATGACGGCGGCCCAGCTGAGCGGCAAGAAACTGGTGTATGGTTCGTACCCCATTACGCCAGCTAGCGATATTCTTCACGAGCTGTGCAAGTACAAGAATTTTGGGATTTGCACGTTCCAGGCTGAAGACGAGATCGCGGCTGTATGCTCGGCCTTGGGTGCGTCTTATGGCGGTGCCATGGGCGTGACGACCAGCAGTGGTCCGGGTATCGCGCTAAAGGCCGAAGCGATGGGGCTGGCCGTGATGTTGGAGCTACCGCTGTTGGTGATCGACGTGCAACGCGGTGGTCCGAGCACTGGTCTGCCCACCAAGACGGAGCAGGCTGATTTGATGCAAGTCCTCTTCGGCCGCAACGGCGAAGCTCCCGTACCGGTCCTGGCCGCGCGCAGTCCCGGCGACTGCTTCAACACGGCGGTCGAGGCCTGGCGCATCGCCACCCGATACATGGTGCCGGTGGTCATTTTGTCTGACGGCTACATCGCCAACGGCGCGGAGCCTTGGTTGATTCCGGATGTCAGCAAGCTGCCGCCGATCACGATTCGCCATCCCAAAGACAATGGCGAAGGCAATTTCAAACCCTACGCACGCGACGATATGCTGGCTCGTCCTTGGGCAATCCCCGGCACGCCTGGCTTGATGCATCGTGTGGGTGGTTTGGAAAAGCAAGACGGCACGGGCAACGTCAGCTATGACGCGGATAACCATCAGAAGATGGTTAACATTCGCGCTCAGAAGGTAGCCAACGTGGCCGAGATGATTCCGCCTCAAGAGGTTTACGGACCTGAGCAAGGAGAATTGTTGGTGCTGTCATGGGGTGGCACTCACGGCTCTTGTTACACCGCCGTGCAGAGCGCTCTGGAATCTGGCCGTAGCGTGGCCCATTGCCATCTACGTCACCTCAACCCGTTCCCTAGTAATCTGGGGCAGATACTCGGTCGCTATGAATCGGTGTTGATACCCGAGCTGAACAACGGTCAGCTGAAGATGCTGATTCGCAGCAAGTACCTGGTCGATGCCGTGGGCTTCAACAAAGTCAAAGGCAAACCATTCACCGTGACTGAGCTGGTCGAAAAGATTTTTGAGATGACCAGCGCTGAAGGCGCCGACGTGCTCGTGCAATCGCGCGCCGGTTGAATGAACTCAGTAACTCTGCTTCAGTGATATTGCTTCAGTGAAACCGCTTCAGTGAAACCGCTTCAGTGACTGTAACTGATGCCGCGACTGGATCAGCCGAAGTTGGCTCGCACACAGGGCTATCGGCTGGTCAAGTTCTGATCGAACC
>JADLDX010000172.1 GCA_020846515.1 Pirellulaceae bacterium | reverse complement strand
GGGTCGAAAATCACGCGTTGAGCGTAGATTTTCGGGGAGGGTGCATGCGCCGCAGAGGCGAGTCCGCAGCGTAGCGCATCATGCTTGGGTTAGTCGAGGCAAGCCCCCTCCCCGACTGAGCTGCCGCCAGTCGACCCTCCCACTGCTCCGCAGCAGGAGGGTTAGTTCCCACGGCTGCGCAGCAGCAGCGCCATGCCTCCCATACACCGGAATTGCTAGCACTACTGCGATTGTGATATTGACCTGCGAGGCCTTTGTGCCGTACGGTTCGCCACGGAACTCCTAGACCGTTTCCCGTAGTCGCAGGTCGTCCGTGTTAGACGCAGTTGGCCAACCATTTCTATCGATCGCTCGCCGCGCGACCAGAACTTGCATCTGGTTGGTGATCGCGGGCGCGTTGTTAGACTTTACTGGCTGCGCCACTCAGAAATTCTTGATCAAACGCGATACGCCAGCCAATCCACTGGCCATTCAACTGCAATTAGCCAGCAAGAAAGGGCCGCAGGTCAGCCCACGTACCGAGACACTACTGCGCAAGTATGATTTGCTGGAACTGTACCAAACCGATACTCCAGGTTGCATGGAACGGCTTCAGCAGCTGACCGTCACCGAACCAACTGGTGAGTTAGTCTACAGTGTGGCTGAATTGGCCTATCTGGAAGGCCATCGCGCTGAAAAGGACAAGGATGAAGCCCGCGCCTTAGATATGTTTGGCGTCGCGGTCAGCAACGCCTACATGTACCTGTTCGCCTCCGAGTTCGATCCGATTCGCAATCCCTATGATCCTCAATTCCGCGGCGCTTGCGATCTGTACAACACGTCGCTGGAAGCAACTTTGCGATTGGTCAATATCAAGGGTCAGCTACGGCCCGGGGAAAGTTATACCGTCACCACCGGCAAACAGACTTACGAAGTAAACACGGTGGCCAAAGGCAAATGGCGCAACGAAGACTTTGAACGCTTCGAGTTCGTCAGCGAATTCAAACTATCAGAGAAACTCGATCTGACGGGTACGACCTATGGATTGGGAGTACCGCTAATTGCCGTCCGACGACAGAACTCCGCCGACGATCCGCGCGAGAAATACTATCCCGAAGGACTCAGCTTTCCGGTCACCGCTTTGTTGCGAGTGGTCTCGCATCGCCCCGGCGAACGCAAAGCAGTTAATAGACATAGCTGCGTTTTGGAGTTGCACGATCCTCTGGCCGCTTCGGACATTCAGTTAGCACAGCGACTGGTCCCACTGCAGACCGACCTGAGCACAGCGCTGGCCTTTTTTCTGGATAGCCCTCAGTTTCAAGAGAACACCAGTGCAACCAAGGGCTTGTTCGATCCAGCGGCCAATCAAGACAACCGCGGCATATACATGTTGGAACCGTTTGACCCCAACCGCATTCCTGTGCTGATGGTCCATGGTCTATGGTCCAATCCCGTGACGTGGATGCCGATGTTCAATGATCTGCGCAGCTTTACCGAGCTCCGTAAGAACTATCAGTTCTGGTTTTATTACTATCCCAGCGGGCAACCGTTTTGGTTAAGCGCTACCCAGTTGCGTGACGACCTGGCAGAACTCCGACAGCGACTGGATCACGATCATCGCTATCCGGCCCTCGATCAAATGGTCTTGGTCGGCCACAGTATGGGCGGGCTGGTCAGTCGTATGCAGACAATAGAAAGCGGCCAAGAATTCTGGCGCATCATGAGCGATAAGCCCTTTGAAGAAGTGCGCGGCAAACCAGAGGTAATCGAGCAGCTAAGTCGCGAACTGTTCTTCCATCCCAACGAGTCGATCAAGCGCGTCGTGACTATTGGTACGCCGCATCGAGGCAGTTCGTACTCCAACGATACCACTCGCTGGCTGGGTCGCAAGTTCATCAAATTGCCGACGATGATGGTATCGACCAGTCGAACCTTGGTGAGCGATAATCCAGGAGTGTTTCGGACCACGGAGTTGTTAACCGCCAGTACGGCTATCGATTCCCTAAGTCCCGACTCGCCGGTCTTTCCCGCCATGTTGCGAGCACCACGAGCACCGTGGGTAACCTATCACAACATCATCGGCCAGGTGCCTGATCGCGGCTTGTTCAGCGATGGTACATCTACCAGCGATGGCGTGGTCGACGTGACCCGCGCGCATATGGATGACGTGGTCAGCGAGGTCGTCGTGGCGGCCGACCATCAGAATATTCACAATACGCCGCGGGCGATCTTGGAAGTTCGACGCATTTTGTTGGAGCACTTGGAATCGCTGCGTTCGCAATCGCGCGTGGCAGAACGCTTGGATGGCACACAGCCTCAACGCATTTCGAACTCGGAGTCGATGACCAATGTGCCGATGGTTCAGATATCCACGCACGACAAACGCGTCATGCCGGCTCAGATCGGTCCGGCAGCGGCTGGCTTGACAACAGCTGCTCCACAACCGGGATTGCCCGATTCATGGTGGCTGCCGCGCTGGTTGGGAGCGGGCAATAGCTACAGCGGCACTAGCCCGACGTCGTCTCAACAATCCATGCAAGACTTAGTGGGCGGCGCTGCTCAGCCCGCATCGCCCAAACCCGAGCGAAGTGTGCCCTGGCTCAAGCCCACTCAACTGGGCACCGGTAGCAGCCGCCGGTCGACCACCGTATCATCGCTGCCAGACGGCAATTGATAACGCACATCTCACACCATCAACTGCGACGCGTCACCAATATCT
>JADLDX010000171.1 GCA_020846515.1 Pirellulaceae bacterium | reverse complement strand
CCAACCACTTGCCGATGGTCAACAGTTTTTTCGTGAGCGCATCGAACCGGTTCTCAAACGTGAGTGTTACAGTTGCCACTCCCAATCCGCAGGCGCAGAACTGGCTGGCGGACTGCGGTTGGATGCATCTAACTGGCTGCGAGCCGGCGGCGATAGTGGGCCAGCCGTCGATCCACAGCGTCCGGCGGAAAGTTTGCTGCTGCAAGCTCTCAAACACACCGGTGGACTGGCCATGCCGCCGGATCGCGATCCACTTCCGTCCGCAGTCATCGCCGACTTTGAACAATGGTTAAAGCAAGGCGCACCCGACCCTCGACCCGCCATCGAAGATCCCGCACCAACGCTCGACCTGGAGAAGGCGAAAGAGCATTATGCCTTTCAGCCCATCGTTAGTCCTGTGCCACCTCAAGTTGCCGATCATGCCGAGACCTTCCAAGCCATCGATGCCTTTTTGTTGCACAAGTTAGAGTCGCATGATTTGCAATTCGCACCGCTGGCCACGCCCGGTCATTGGCTGCGTCGCGTTTGGTTAGATCTAACTGGTCTACCTCCTTCGATTGAACATCTACGCGACTTTGAACTCGATCAACGACCAGATGCTCATGAGCGCGTGGTCGATCGTCTGCTGGCTTCACCACAATATGGAGCTCGTTGGGCACAGCATTGGTTGGATGTCGTACGGTACGCCGAAAGTGAAGGTTACGAATATGATCGACACTTGCCCGACGCCTGGCGATATCGCGACTATGTCATTGACTCCTTAAACGCTGACAAACCTTTCGACCAGTTTGTTACCGAACAGATCGCCGGAGATGAGTTGGATGATAAGAATCCCGAGTATCTAAGCGCCGCTATCTTCCATCGATTGGGACCCGTCCGACGCAATGCCGGTAATCCGGATATCGCGCTCAGCCGCAACGAGGTATTGACCGAACGCACCGATATCTTAGGCAGCGCTTTCTTGGGCTTAAGCGTGGGTTGTGCCCGCTGCCACAACCACAAACTGGAACCCATTTCGCAGCGCGACTATTACCAACTGCAAGCCTATCTAGCCGCCACGGCCGAACACAACCTATCGCTTGCGGATACCACAGAGCAGGCCAAGTGGGAAGCAGAAACCAAGCGGATTAAAGACGAGATTCAAGCTCTGCAAAAAGCAGCCAAGTTAGTCAAAGGTGAAGCCAAGGAGAAACTAAGCGCGCAGATCGAGGCCCTCGATGCAACCTTACCCAAACCGTTACCGACGATCCCGACCATTCGCAACGACTGGTCAGCGCGCACTCCGCTCCACGTACTGCGCCGCGGCGTATGGGAGTTAAAAGGTCCAGCCGTCTCGCCTGGGCCACCCGGCATCCTGGTATCGGCCGCTAACCATTGGCAAACCCCTAACAGCGATCAGACCACCCCGACCAGTTCAACCACCAACACTCATAACACGACACTCCAGCCCGACGATCCCAAACCGCGAACTAAGCTGGCGCGCTGGATGACCAATCCTGCGCATCCACTTACGCCTCGAGTCATCGTCAATCGACTGTGGCAACACCATTTTGGTTTGGGTATCGTCAAGACGGCCAACGACTTTGGCCTGCACGGTGAATCGCCCAGCCACCCGGAATTACTCGACTACCTCGCCTCCCAATTGCTTCAGCATGCCTGGCAATGGAAACCAATACATCGACAGATATTGCTCAGCCGTGCCTATCGTCAGACAGACATTGCCGATCAAGCCCTGGTGGCCATGGATCCTGAAAACCGTTGGTTGGGACGATTCTCGCGGCGACGTTTGACCGGTGAAGAGATTCGCGATTGCATGCTGATGGTTTCGGGTCAAATGAACCTGCAGGCTCATGGAACCAGCGTCATGTTGCCCGTTGATGCCGACATGGTTCAATTGCTCTACAAACCGACGCAGTGGATTGTGGAACCCGATCAGGCTGCGCATGCGCGACGTTCGATCTATCTGTTTGCCAAACGCAATTTGCGATTACCGTTGATGGAGAACCTGGACGCGCCGGCTCTGCTGAGCAGTTGTGCCCGGCGTGAATCGAGCACCCATGCACCTCAAGCGCTCGAACTGATGAATGGTTGGCAGGCAAACCAGTTGGCCGGCCAGTTGGCACAGCGACTAAACAACATTTCAAACCAGCCCGAGCACACCCAAATGATCGAGACCGCTTTTCTGTTGGCCATCGGTCGCCGGCCGACTGAGCGCGAACATCAATTGTCGCAGCAATTTCTTCAGACACATGCAGTCAGCGAATTCGCTTTGGCCATGTTTAACTTAAACGAGTTCGTCTATGTTCGCTAAGGTTCATCATTTGCCAACCAGGTCACGACGTCAGTTCGTGCGCAACGCCTTCTGCGGTTTTGGTGGTTTGGCGTTGGCGGCCATGGAGTCAGGGCAGGGGGCCAGTGCGTATGCGCAAGCGCCCTCGCTGGCCGATCGCATCTTACATTCGTCAACCGGTCCGGCCAAAGCGGTCATCTTCTTGTTCATGGCCGGTGGACCCAGCCACATAGAAACGTTTGACCCCAAGCCACTGCTAAATAAATTGAGCGCTCAAAAGCGGCCCGCCGAGTTTGGTGAAGCCAAGTATCAGTTCATTGAGACCGACGCGCGAGTGCTGGGAACTCAACGCAAATTCGCCAAGTATGGTCAAAGCGGTATCGATGTCTCGGACCTGTTTCCGCACACTGCTAAATGTATCGATGATATCGCCGTGCTCCGCTCTTGCTATGGCGACATGGTCGTCCACTCGGCCGCGCAATACGAACTGTTTACCGGTCGCGTGATACCTGGTTTTCCGAGCATGGGCTCATGGGTGCTGTATGGGTTGGGCAGTGACAGCCAGTCGTTGCCCTCGTACGTCGTGATGCCCGATCCCAAAGGCGCGCTGGAAGCTGGGCAACCGATGTACATGCATGGCTTTTTGCCAGCGGGTTATCAACCGACCATGTTTCGTCCCAGTCAGCGTCCGGTACTGAACCTCGATCCGCCCGCGCACGTTTCGCCTGACCAACGCGCGGCCACCTGGCAACTGATCCAACAACTCAACAGTGCGGCCACTGGTCCGTTGGATCATGAATTTCATGCGCGCTTGGACGCTTATGATTTGGCCTTCCGTATGCAATCGGAAGCACCCGCCGTGTTTGATCTGACTCGCGAAACTCAAGAGACGCTGGATTTGTATGGCGTTGGACACGAGCCGACCGATGACTATGGCCGGCGTTGTTTATTGGCGCGAAAACTGGTCGAGGACGGCGTGCGGTTTATCTGTGTCGTTTCCGGTGGTGGCCCTGGCAATATGCAATGGGACGCGCATGGCGACATCGAAGAAAACCATTTGCGGAAAGCTCGCGAGACCGACCAACCCGTGGCCGGACTTTTGACAGACTTGAAGCGCCGTGGCTTGCTCGATTCGACCCTGGTGTTATGGGGTGGTGAGTTCGGTCGTTCGCCGGAAGCGCAATCCGGATCAGGGCGTGATCATCACAATCTGGGCTTCAGCATGTGGATGGCAGGTGGGGGCATTCAAGGTGGCCGCATCGTCGGCGCCACCGATGACATTGGCCTGCGGGCAATCGACAAACCCTATCACTTCCGCGACATCCACGCCACCATCCTCCATCAACTGGGCCTGGATCAACATCAACTAACCTACCCCCACCTAGGCAGAGAAGAACGCCTGACGTTCCTAGAAGGCAAAGTCATCCAGGAAATCCTATAAATGGGGTCAGGTCTATTTTTGTAGAGCAGTTGTCCTCGGCGATGAGTTAGCCACGAATAGCACGAAACTTCACGAATAAATACCGTGCATCGGATTCGTGAGATTCGTGGCCAGCATACGGAGATTTTGCTGCAGCTAGGCTTGCGCGTAACAATTTCAAACGGACTTCGTGGCTCTGCTGGTAATCTGGTAATGAACAGTTGAGGACAACTGTTCTACAATCTAAGTTGGGATAGAAAAGTTGTCAGAAGCAGGCCGCCCCCCTTTTATCCCGCCCTCCCTTAAACGAGTAGGTTCACAACATGATCACTCGCAGCCAAACAAAGCACTTTGCCGTGAAGTGTGTGTTGTTCGTCCTATTGTTGCCGCATACGAACACAACAGCT